>NZ_SGSS01000012.1:0-111695 GCF_004209135.1 Acinetobacter sp. WCHAc060006
CGTGGTTTTTTTCATTATCAGACTGATAACAGCTTTAGATTCCTTGGCATGGTTTTTTTCATTATCAGACTGATAACAGCTTTAGATCCCTTGGCGTGGTTTTTTCATTATCAGGCTGATAACGGTTTTTCGATTCTAAATCGTTGATTTATTCATTATCAGACTGATAAAAATGGAGTTGCCAAGAAGAGGGGAGGGCTTACTACTACTTACAGTTAAATAAATGAGTAGACGTTGTGAAATGCACAACTGAAAATGATCTATATTAGCTGAGTAGGGGAGTGCCCTATTCAATAAAAAGACTACCAACAATATTTATAGAGAAATTTATTATATAGGCGGTTAATCCACTTAAATGTCTAGTAGGGGAGGGCTTCTTATTCATTCTTTTTAGTATTTGACCAAGAATACTGGCTTAGTGTTGAGATTGACCTGATTTAAGCTTTAAAAGGTATTAAATGCCACTTTAGTCAAGAGCTTAAAACCAGACTTAAAATCCTTAAAAGGTTTAAGGGGAATTAGATTAAAACCAATATTAACTATATAATACCCAACAATACACATATTAATAGGCTATAAAATGGCAGATCCAAAAGATAAGCTTGTACATGAGAATCATATTTATATATTTACTGTTGTTATGGTTTTAGTGGCTTTTTTGGCTGTATGGTTTGCTTATAAACCTCAAATTGTAGGGTTTTTAGTATACACAAAAGGCATTTTAATTATTCCTCTATGGTGGATACATAGCATATTCAAAGCTATCGGGCTTAACTACGTGCCTTTACTAAGTGAGTTGGTGTATTCAACAGAACACCTATGTAAACCAACAAACAATTGGCTTCCATTATTTTGTCAAAATAAGTTTAGCGAAGTCACTATTTTTCAAATTTCAAAAGCCAGTCAAGCATGGAATTTATTAATATTTTTGCTGGCAACACCTTGGATAAAGAAAGCTTATGACCGCTTCAACAGCGAGCATCCAGCACGGGGCTTTATCAAAAGCATGAACCTAGAAGAGTTCATAGAGGAACAAATTCCAAACCAAAGACACTTACAGGTTTTTGGTCCATTAGACTTGTCAAAATATGATACGAACAATGGTCATTTTAAAGCGCTAGATTCAACTTATGAGTTTGCAAATAGGCATGAGTTAATTACAGGAACTAAAGAGCGCCTTGTGAACATTACAATCAACGGAGTAACGAAAGAATATAATGATAAAAGTGAAACAGTACCTATCATAGATGAAGAGAAGTTTTTAAATGTCTTACGTGAACAACTAGGGGATCTTTGGATAACCCTTGATAATTCAAAAGAAACATCACCCGATGAATTATCGTATTTATCCGATGTTGATACAATTTTGCTAGCTTTGTATTTACCAGTAGCATGTGCAACCGATGAATCTATGGATGATGAAGAGTTCCGTAAAATCAAAAAAGATTCAACAACATTAATTAATTACTATTGGGATATTTGCACAAAAAATATACCTAACAACCCATTGTTTGCAATTGAAAATCAGTATGTTGAGGGCGATCGTAAGCTTGTAGGGTTTAATTTTGATTTCCTTAGAAAAAGAATTCACAAATACATTAAACATCCCGTTGCTACTAAGATTTTTAAAAACCATGCATATGTAAGAACTATTTTGTGTGAGGTTGTATTAACAGCAAGACAACTAGGTGTAATGCCACCAACAGATATACGCTGGTTAAAACTATACAATCGAACTGCATACGCATTCATACAGAATATTGGTAGACCGTCTTTGTTTAGTGAGGGTTTAGGTCCAATCTCGCATTATCTAATTGAGGTGAAATTAGGGAAGCCATTAGAAGAGCCAGACTTTAACATTGGCCTTGTTGGTTTTGAATACGAATTATTGAGTTTTGCCATGACTGAAGCTAGACAAAAAGCTGCTGAAGATGTGAACAGTATTATTCGAGTAGTAGAGTTTACGGACAAGGAATTAAACAACGGATCTTATAACTCTAAAAACAATGATAAAGATGATTTTAAGTATAGTGACGATCATGTTTTTGATATGGTGAGCGTAGAAATACCACAGGATGAAATACAAAAAAACAAGCAAAAAGGGTTTTAGTCTTAAACTTATAAGTTATAATTGACCGGTATTAAAACACCGGTCTTTTTTATTTAACTATTTTTTTAAAACCATATTTTAACTATACTGCTAAAACATGGCTTAAAAGGTAATACTCTAAAATGCTTTTAAATAATTTCACTAAAATAGTAGCAAGTTGCGCTATTAGTATTATTACAATCTCTACTTACGCTGCACCATCTCAGGACCTTACTTCTAAGATGCAAAAAATGGGCAAAGTAAAAGAAGTTAAACCCTTTAGTGGAGGTTTAACTTCTTGGATTCTTGAGGCACCTAATGGGAAAAATGCGGTGTTTTTTACAACATCCGATGAAAAAGTCATCTTACATGGTACAGCTTGGGATTCTGCTACTAAAAAAAATATATCTGAGCCTCTTAAATTAACTGCAAAAAAAATGAATACACCAGCACGACAACCAACAGCTTCCGTTGGGAATTTGGCCAGTGCATACAATCATCCAGTCTTTAAAGCTGTAAAAACGCTTTCAGGGTTTAAAGAGGGGAAAGCGAATGATAACAACACTGTTTACATCATTTACGATCCACGCTGTAAATATTGTCACGAAACATTCAACCTTTCTCGCTCATACGTTAAAAGCGGTGCAACTATTAAATGGATTCCAGCTTTAGTTCTAAACCAAAGTGAAAACGGAAAACAATTAGCAGCTGGAATTCTTCGTAAACCATCTGAAGATACTATTAATAAAACCTTTAATGGAACAGATGAAGAAATTAACTCAATTAAAGTGATTCCTACACCACAGGAACTTGCTGAGTTGGATAAACACTTAGGCGCTCTTCAATCTATCTTCTTCTATCACGAAGATATTGTTGCAATGCCAAAAGAAGATCGTGAACAGCGAGAAGCAATTCGTAGCGCTGGACAAAAGCCACAGCCACTAACTGCTGGTGTACCAGTTGCTATCTTTGTAAATAAAAAGACTGGAAAAGTTGAAGCTCGTAGAGGAACTTCAGAAACAGCCACTCTTGACTATATTTTCAAATAAGAGGGAATTGAGATGAACAAAACTCAATTGAAAGCTTTCCAATCGATTGTCGGAAACTTTTCACCTTATTTCTCTAAGATAAACAATGAGTCTATGTTTTTAGATTCTGACCTTTCTGGAGATACGGATAGAAATCGCCAGGTGAGCATCTTCAATATAGATGCAAAGGCCACGGATCTACTATTAACGATCAAAGGATTTGATCAGGTCGAGAATAATTTGTTTAGAGGACAAGTTTTCTTAAAGTCTGACGAAAACACAGAAATTCTTATAAGTGAGCCATGCTATTACTTAAACAAAAGCAAGGTTCGTTTCAGTACATATGAACTTCAGAGCTACATAAAGGAAGTTTGGCATCAAGCTCTAAATGAATATAAGGCTGATGTTACAGACAGCCCTATACGTTCTAATGAAGAAAAATACAGCTTATCTTTAGCAGATAGATTCTCTAGTTTTAAAACGTCTTGGCCAGCTATGGGCATTGTAGCTGCAGTAGTTGTTTTTGCTGGAGGCGGTTACTTTTTAGGTTCAGGTACTAATGAGAAAAATGCATCTTCAGAAACAAGTTCGCAACAACTAAGCACATCTGATAACCCTGAACTTGACGGTAAAGCCTTGGCTCTTAAAAACATGGGGTTAGATCCTAACTCAATGGCTTTTGATAACTCATGCTTTCAAGAAAAATAAGGTGAAATATCTATGAGAGCTAGACGAATAGAAAACCTTGAAGCATTACAGCTAAAGGCCTCAGAAATAGCACAAATAACCGTTAAAGAGTTGGAAGCACGACACTATTTAGTTTGGTGGTTGAGCTCATATGACCGAAACATGAAACGTGGCTATAACAATGAAACCATTTGCTTAAGCACCTATCAGGTGAATGAGTTTTGTTTTTCATATGCAATCACAAGCGAAGTTGAAAAGTTTTATTTACTAATACAACCCGAAAATTGGTTTTTAAATGATTTAACTTTCGAGTCTGCTTCTATAGATGAAAAAGGCTTAGTTTTAAATTTAGCTGAAGTAAATGATCAGTTATTCAAGCTGTATATATCGCGAATGCAAATCAGATTTAATCTTGATGAAATTCATGCTGAACGTTTAACACACGCAAAGAAATATGCAAAAGAACTGGTCTTTATTCAATACAACCCACAGAAAAATCAGGTCATGAATGTAGGTGTTTCTATCAATTTAGAAAACAACACAATCACTCGAAAATCATCAAATCAAACGGCAAAAAATAAGCGCTTGAAAGGGGCATTCTAATGAAGAAATCAAACTATTTTAAGGTAATTGGTGCAATAGCAGTTTCAACAGTTGTTTCACTTGCTTATGCTGGCTTTACTGAAATTAATAGTTCTGGAGACATTGTATCTAAAGACAGTGCAAATGCTTTACGCACCAGTTTTTCAACACCAAATCAAAATATACCAGCGCCATTACGCACATATTCACTATGGGATAAGATCTCAGAGACAACCAAATATAATGGCACAGTACAACCAAAGCCAACACCTGTTGCAATTGAGAGTACATCTTCTCAAGCACAAAATATTCAAAGCAAGAGCAATATTAATGTGGCTAACATAGAGAGCCAACAGGAAATCAAAAGATTACAGGCAGCACTAAAAGAGAAAGAAACTGAGAATAACAAGCTCAAATATTCAAACCTTGAGATGCAAGTGCAAGTAGTTGAACTAAAAAGCGATATAAACGAACTGAAGCAACAAGTTAACTTTTTAGCAAGCCAGATGCAAATTGTTGAAAGCGATGTGCTTGTAATGAAAAACAAAAAACCAAGTTCTTTTTTAGCACGAAATTAAGCAATGGTTGTGAAGAAAATTACTCAAAAACCTACCAGTGAACAGCAACGAGCAATTGATAAAGCAACACGACTAAAAACCAGTTTTAAATTGATTGCTTTTGCTGGTACTGGTAAGACTACGACATTGATCCATTGTAGTAGTGCTTTGCAACAACTAGGTAAGCTTGGACTATATCTATCATTTAATAAAAAGATGGCAGATGAAGCTAATCAAAAATTCGCTGAATATGGGCTGAATTCAGTCACATGTTCTACATTCCATTCTCTAGCTTACAGAAATATACCTGGTTGGCTGAAAAATAAGATTAACAAACCTACGTTACTTCCTAAAGATATTGTTCAAAAGTTTAAGCTTGAAAACATTCGATTTCAGTACAACGGGAAAAACCGACAACTCACCGATCTAACATTAGCGCTGATTATCCTTAATACATTACGTTATTTTTGTATGACAGTGGATCAGACTGTTACCAATGATCATGCTTACATAGCTTTAAAAGAACAAACATCAATTAAGCGCAATGACGTTCTTGAAGATAAAATCACTTCAATTGCGAAAATGATCTGGAATGATGTAGTTGATCCAAACGGTGATTATGGTATTACACACGATTACTATCTCAAGTGGTGGGTACTGCAAAAACCACAACTTGATTTTGATTACGTGATGGTAGATGAAAGCCAAGATAGTGACCAATTAATACTAGACGTACTCAAACGTCAAAAAGCAAAAGTTATTTTTGTTGGAGATCCATACCAAAGCATATATGGCTTTAGGGGTGCGAAAGATATTTTACAGAACCTAGATCTTGAAGCATTGTACTTAGAACAGTCGTTTCGGTTTGGTAATGCAGTTGCAGATATAGCTAATCTACTTCTCAATAAACTTTTTGGTGAAACCAGACAGTTAAAAGGTTTACCAAGTAAAACGTCAAAAGTTACCACTTTCAGTACATCAAGTTATGCACCATCTTCATTGAACGCGATTATTTGTAGAACAAATGCTACGGCTTTTGAATACTTTTTTAAGTTTCATGGCTACCTTAATGGCGAAAAGAAAATACGTCTTGAGGTTGATGGAAAGCGCAGTAAAGATATTTTCAGTGGGATTTTTCAACTGAGAGCAAATAAACGGCCAACGTGTAAAGAGCTTCAAAACTTTTCTTCCTACCAAGAGCTTGTGGACCATATACAAGTGTTTGGAGAAGTGGAGGGGGCAACTACAGAATTAAAAACCTTTCTGGATCTAACAAACCAATACTCATGGCAAGTGATTGAGTGGGCGTTAGAAAATAGTATGGCTGATGATGAAACTGACCCAAAAAACACTTTGGTCATTAGCACATCACACAAGAGTAAAGGTTTAGAGTGGGATAATGTCCTAATCGCAAAAGGCTTTAACTATAAAATTCTCGATAAAAAGCTAATGATTTCTGCAGATGAAAAACGGCTGTTGTATGTGACCGTAACACGAGCCAAAAACATATTATTTACAGATGGCATTAATGATTTATTGGAACACTTAAATTCAAAAAATACGGAGATTTCAAATGCCTAATCAAGTTGAAGTTCTGCAAAATAGAGTGTTTCAGGCATGTCACAATGCTAGTTATATTCGCGGAGAGTTTCATCACGAACCGTATATCATGGAGCTTGTTAAGAAAAAGGGCTCACAGGTCGCAGATATAATCACACCACTTCTTGAAATGTTTCATCTAATTGAAAAGGAAACAAAGTCAATCTTTAGTTTCACGGAAGATTTTAATTTCAAGCAACGCCATTTTGAACCAGGTGTTTATCTCAAAACTAAAGAGATATTAAATGGTGTAGAAACGTTCGATGGCCTGGCTATCGTTGATATTCCTTCAGGATCTTTTAGAAGCATTGTCATAGATTCAGGCGGTGGAATTGCTTCAAGTAAACATACAATTGAGCAGTTTAAGGAATTAAAGGGGAGATATTTAATTCCATTTTATTTTGATGGAATATATGTGCACCCTCACTGTTATACATATTTTTTCATCGAAAATGATATTAAGAGGGTGATGCCCCTTGAGGCTTATGATTCAAGCAAAGTAGGAAATGAGCAAAACATGGGCTTGCATTGGGTAGAAGAAGCAATTGAATACGGTAATCTTCACTTTGGGTTTGAAGTTGAAACACCAGATACCGAAACAATTATAGAAAAAGTCTAAAACCAAACGACAAAAAAGGGCATCTTATAGATGCCCTTTTTATGTTTTGAAATTAATAAGAAAGGTCGATTGCCACTTGTGCTAAAGATGTAAAAGCAGAGGATTCACACATAAAAGATTGACGAATAAAAAACGATGGATTGTATGAGCTCACCATAGTTTGACTATCACAGTTTTGGCTAAATTTAATATGTTGTGTATTGATTGCTTGCCAAGCTGCAGCATTCTTTTGACTTTCCGCACGAACGTCTTTGATGAAACGTGTTAATGATTGGTTGTATGGTGTATTGCACTTAAGTTCTGGTGAACCGTACTCAGAATCACGCGCTTCATTATAATTAAACACGCATTTTTGATACTCAGCTTGTACCTTGTTATAAGCTTGAATAGCTTCAGCTTTGGTCTTATAACCAGCGTTGGCAGATGACGTAATAATGGTAGCAGCACATAACAAAGCTAAACTTAAAAACTTTTTCATAACCTGATCCTTTATTACTTCATTAATGCCGGAATAAACATTGCCCAACCTAATTTATTGGTCGCTTTACATTGCATGCTTAGTGTTTTGTACTTTGCAGTCTGGCCAGCGTATAACTGATCGCAGTTAGCAAGTAACTGAGTAAAGTTTCGATTGTGATCAGCTAGAACACGCGGAGCTTCTTCATTATTAATATATTTAGAAGCAAGGCTACCAAGCTGACTTGCGCGGTTATAAACATTTGTATAGCAATTTAGGTGTTTTGCATCAAATGGATCGTTAGAAACCGCAGCACATTTAACGTTTACTAAGCGCAGTTTTTCAAGTTCAGCACGAATAGAGTCTGAGCTAGTATTAGCACTAGCATTAAAAGATGCACATGCTAAAAGGCTAAAACCCAATAAAGACAAAAATCTGTTTTTCATAATATTTCCTTTAATTGCTCTATTAAGGGTATTCAGAATAGTAAGGGCATAAACGCATAACAATACCTTCAAATGTAACGGCTTCAGCTAAAGTCACAACACCATCTCGAGGGTTTCTATCGAGGTTTCTGTTCGCATTATATTCACGACTAGGGCTTTTATATGGTCCACCTAAAACTAGAGCATAAAACCCAGCTATTGTTTTATTATTATAGTCGCTTTTACGTTGTCGTGCTTTTACTGCAAGATATAAATCTAATAATTCGACTTGTTGTTGAGCACTCAGTGTAGTGATTTGCTTAGGGTTTGATTTAATTGAAGCTGGTATTCCTCTCGCTGTTAAATCTGAAGCATTAATATCTGTTATACCAATTTTAGTCCATTGACTTAAACCATATGCACCAGCGTTGTTGTCAATTTTAAGATTAAAACCGGCAGATTCAAAACCAAGAATAGCTGCAACGTCATTAGGGTTATAACCATGTTTTAAAGAAACACGTTTAATACCATCTTTAACCGCACCAAAAGCACCTGGTATACCCCAACCACATTTACGATCTGGAGTACCTTGTCCACCTTTTAAGATTTGTGCATCTGAATAAACTTGCCCGTTTCCACCTTCCTCAAAAAGCTGTTTCATTTCAACTACTGCTACTTCAGGAATAACAGTTGGTTGTTCAGCTTTCGTATAAAGTTCATCTACACGGCCAGAATAGCGTTGAGTTTCTGACGCTGTATAAGCTGCCAAAAGAGCCTCTAAGCGTTCATTTTGTTTATGGATCTCTTTAGTCAAATAGTTTTGTGCATTGATAATGTTTAGCTTTTCAATCAAAAGCCCCATCATCGACATAGTTGCTAATTCATTAAACCATTTAGAGTTGCCATAACGTCCAGTACCAATGTTTTCAATTAATTCTGCTGGCGTAGAATTAAGTGCACCAATATCAAAACCCACATCATCAGCCGTACCACCAAAAATAGTTCTAGGCGGTGCATATTGAGCAACATCATTTGCATAAATGGTACCGCTTGCAGCTGCTTCAGGTGAGATAGTACCGTCAGCAATCATTTGAGCGACTTGCACTTGTGCAGATCCATAAGCATCCATCGAAACATCGCCACTAAATGCAAGTGCTGGAAGCTTTTTGCCTTGTTTTACTGCAATGCCATCTACCGATGAAGAAACGGGGAGGGTGATTCCTGTTGATGATGAATATAAGGCATTCCATTGAGTCCTAATGGTGTTACCCAAGTACGGTGTGTATTTGTTTTCTAATGCTTGTCCTTGTGGCGAGACACTAATCACAACGTCTTGAGGTAAATATGGCGTAGGATCTGTTAACTTATATTCAGAACTACCCACATATGGCGCAGATCCTTTAACGCGTTGCTGAAGTGCAATGGATGGATTTTTAAAAACTTGATCTAAGTTTTTATTCAGCCAAACATCTAGCCCACGTTTTGCCTTTACACCATATTCAATGTGCAAATGCACGGCACATGAACCACAGCCTTTATTTGACATGTGTGCGATGTTTTGACCAGCTTGAATACGTTGACCAGGGTAAGCGTTATATTTTTTTTGATACGATGGATCAGTATGGCGATACATGATTCGATCGCCAGTATCCATCTGCATAATTAGTGGGTTAGTGGTTGATTGGTTGCTTGCACCAGATGAACGTGTGTCATAAGAGACAATAGAACCTGAACCAATTGCTTTAAGTGTAAGGTCATTAGGATTCGCACGACTAATATCAATACCGTTATGACTACCAGCAGCGCCCCCTCGCAAACGAAATTCACCAAAACGACCAGCACTACGGCGCCCATCATTCGGCATGATCGAATATTTATGGAAAATCATTTTTTGAGCGTTGTTAGGAACTTTTGCCGTATTAGCATTTGTAGCGGTTACGTTTTCAGAAATAGGATCGGCGTTAGCGGTATAAATAAAAGCCGAACAAGTCACTAAAATTGCGACTTTAATGCCACAGCTCAAGGGCTTTAATTGAAATGAGGGTTTAAATTTCATAAGTGAATCGCCAGGCTTAAAGGAAGTTCTTAAAATAAATTAACTTCTTATTAAATGTCCCTAATAGCTAAGTGGACGGATTAAGTATATACGATTAAATACTTATTTTATACTTTAAAAAAAGTTTTTAGGTTTTGTTTTAAGATAGTATATACATATAGCGTTAATCTTGTTGATAGGTTTAAGAATAAGGTTACATGGTTTTAATATTTCAATTTAATAAAAGTAGTGAGGTATCTAAATATGTTAAATCACGCACACGTTTTAAGCGCTACTTTCGACCAAGCGATTGACCGTGCTTCAATGGGATTAGACTTTTTAATCCAAAACAAAGTACACATGAAGAATGAAAATGCCTTGTTAGCTCACATTGAAATGCTAGAAAACAGAATCAAAGGTATTACAAATCAGTACAACGAATTGGTTACTGAAGCGAACGCACACATTGATGACGTTACAAGCAAGCACAATGAGCTGGCGAACAAGTACAACAATGTTTGCGCCCAAATGAAAGCAAAAGACATCGAGCTTAATAACAAGCAAATTGAGTTAGAAGAAGAGCGTATCAACAACTTTGACTTACTTGTGCAAAACCGTTCATATAACAATTTGAACCGTGCTTACAGTCATGCAGTTGGTCAGCTAGAGAAAGATCAACAGCAACTTGTTAATATCGGCGTTCGTAGATTTATTTTTAACTCTACAAACAAAAACAACATTCAGAAAATCAACTTTTAATTATGAATATTTTGATAAAAAAAATGGTGCTTATAAAGCACCATTTTTTATTGTCTAGATTTTAAGGTTTACCTTTAAACTTAGACAGAGTTGAACTTAAACCTGAACGCACACGATTAGTCATAGTGCTACGGCCA
This sequence comes from Acinetobacter sp. WCHAc060006, assembly GCF_004209135.1. Classification (NCBI taxonomy): domain Bacteria; kingdom Pseudomonadati; phylum Pseudomonadota; class Gammaproteobacteria; order Moraxellales; family Moraxellaceae; genus Acinetobacter; species Acinetobacter sp. WCHAc060006. The sequence continues at coordinate 10,975 of NZ_SGSS01000012.1, forward strand.
GAAATATTAGATTTCTTGGTTGCACTAGAACTAGCACCAAAACGTGCATTAGGAGTCGAACCAGTACCATACGTATAGCCAGTACCACTTGCAACATTCACACTACCGAAAGTAGAACCAGTCTTAGATGCTGATGCTTTAGCTACACCACGATTAAACGTAGAAGCTGTTTTTCCGTAAGCATTTGCACCATATAGACCACCACCAGTAGTAGGCGTATTATTTGTACCACTTACACTTGTAGCACCCATACCGAATGTAGATTGACCTTGGCTTGGGGTAGGTGATGTTGGTTTAGCACCAAGACCAGTTCTACCACCCGTACCACCAGTGACACCACTTGGAGTAATACCACCTGTACCACCAGTTGCAGCGCCAAAAGAAGCGGATCTAGCTGGCATGTTTACAGGGCTATATGCAGTCGTACTACCAGTACCGCCTAATGTATTACCACCTGTACCACCATTGCCACCACCACCACCTTTCGGATTATTTGGACCACCCTTACCACCATCAGGACGTCTACCAGGCGGTAAAGGACGGCGAGATGCTGGAGATGGACCAGACAACGTACTTGCAGCGCCACCAAACTTTTGAATAGCTTCTTTTGAGTTTGTTTCACCCCACTGACCGCCATTCAATCCAGAACCAATCCATTGTTGTACTTGGTCAGCAACACTAAATACCAACCCGTAAATCAGGTAGATCGCTGAAGTCATCAAGAATAGATATAAGAAGAACTTCCAGATAAACGTAATCAGCTCAGTAAAGATAACTGTAAACGTATTAGATGAATAAGCGATGCTCATTGCACCTTGGTAGCTAAAGAACATATCAGTAAGCGTAACAAGAGCTGGCCCGATAATAATTTCAGCCATCCAGAAACCAACAATGATAAATATTGGTCGCATGAACAACGTTAATACCGTGACATAACCTTGTGTTTGGCTACCGACAAAAGTACGCTCAGGGATCATGTGCATTAGCGCCCATAAAGGCAAACCACACACAGCGTATAGGATATGGATGATCCAACCTACACAAGCTAGACCAAAGAAGATCATTGGCATATATGGAATAACAACCGCCATCCACACACCAAGAATCGTCAAATACGTTACTAGCTGACCAAGGATAGGAGCAAAGATATTTTCAACGGCATATTCTAAAGCGTTGGTGCCTTCTTCAGTTACGCCCTTAAGCCCTGGTACCCATTGAACAAGAGCAGAACCAGAACGAGCAGTAAGCACGACTAATTTCATGCCGACAACAGTACCTTGAGCCACAGCTTTATAGACTAAGATTGCTTCACCAGTATCTTGAATATTACGGATAACATTCGTATTGCGGTGCAATGTAGTAGGGCTGATATTTGAGCTTGACGAATTATTATTTAATAATTCCGCATCGCCTTTTTCACCGACCAATACACCCATTACCAATGATTTAGTAATGTTTGTTGCCCAAGCAGAACCATATGCCGAAAACTTTTGATCGATGTTGGATACTTTGTTTGAGTCACCACCATCGGTAGACATTGATATTAAGTTGGTAGAGTCGGCAATATCGCCGTTTGCCACCCAATTATTGTTGGATGTAATGCTACCAACAGCATTATCCATTGCAACATAAACGGTGTTATAAATTGCTTCACCTTTTGAGTTGCTCATGATTGCTGAATTCAGTGTAGGAGGGCTGAACGTCCACAAAGGTTCAGTAATATACTTCTCAACAATAGCGCGATATTGACCTACTTTAATACGAGCTTCAGGCGTCATCATCCAACCGCGCTGATTTAGCGTATTAACAACAGTTTGAACCGCAGTATAGCCATTTTCAGAAGTCAGAACATTATTCGTTACGGTATGACTCTTATTCACATAATTATCAACTAGCGCATTGAAAGCATCCATAGCAGCTTTACTAATCGGGAATGTTCCTTCCTGTTCAGTGGCATTAGGGCTTACTTGATATGCGATATACCACTTTTCTAAATCGATAAAGAATTGACGATATAGATTGTTCTTTTCTTGTTGTAACTTAGCTTGAACATTTGCCAAAGCAACGTTGATCTTGTTTTGATCTGATTGGCGAAGTTTATAAACAGGAATGTCCATTAACTCAGCATTAACCGCAGCTGGATTAACAACGTTCATTGAAGCACCGCCACAGATCGGCTCTTTTTTGCCCCCAACTTCTAAACGGCTGTCAGCGTAAGCGAAGTTATAAGTAACAGATGTCCAGTTACTTGCAGTTTTAGCGGTTTTATCAATGTAGTTTTGCTTTTTCTCTACTGCAGTCATGCTAACACCAGGATTAGCATTCGCCCCATAAGCACCATCACTAAAATAGCGCCCGAATGCTGGCGGTAGAGTATAAAACTCTTGGTTTAGAACGTTAATACAATGCAACTGGCGAAGCATAACAGGCGCATTTTTCCTAAATCCAAAGATGTCACGCTGATGATCGTGCGTATCTGACAAACTAGCCGAAGCCATTAAGGATTCGCCTAACGTTCTATTATTAATTGTATTGGATACATTATTTGACCATAGCACCATACCTAGCACGACTACTTGAATGAAACAGTAGCCGGACGCCGTAGGTAAAAGTAAAATAATCGAATATAATATTCGGGAAAACATCGTAGTGACTTTTGAATCTTTCCCGAAAGCTTCACCGTCCTGGGCGCTTTTCAAAAGTGCTGTTAAACCAATACCGATCGCAAAAACCAAAACCAACGACATTGCCACACTAGCTACACCGCCTAATAATATATTAGTGAGTAAACCTGATGATGGTACTGTCGAGGCTGGTCCAGACGCATTGATAAACGCATTGATGAAGTCGTGTCCAAAGATAGATGAGAGAAGAGTAACGGCTTGGTCGCCATCACAATTCGGATTTGTCGATTGACAAAATAAACTCATAGCTAACTCACCGTTTTTCTTAATGCTTCTTATACATCGCTTACTTAAGACGACTAAAAGCAAAGTGTTATAAATTACAAGTTAGACGTTTAACTAAAAGGCTTAATACCTTTTAACCAAAGAATCATTAAAACCATTTTATTACAAATAACAATGGTTTTTAAATTAGCAATAATGTACCACAAAACTGTTATTGGTATATACAGAAAGTTTAAACATGACTTGCTAATTGTTTTAATGATTTAGTTTAAATACAAGAGACTATTATGGATAAAGCAAAGTTTACATCTCACTTAATTTTACTGTCGGAAATTAAGAAATCTGTATCTAAAGATATGGGGAAAGATATAACTGTTTTAGAGTTATCCTACATACTCAACCAAAGCATAAATCCTTTAATGGCAATAACTTATAAAGAAAAACTAGATAAAATAAATACTTTTGAATTAGATCCTATTGAAGTTCTCAAAAAACGGAAGAACCTAAAAATATTAAAAGTATTAAACCTCATGCTTACGTTAAATCTAGACAAAACCATTAAAAAAGACGATATAGAAAGTTACAACGAGTATAAAGACAAGTTTTTAGAGAACATCGCAACAATAGGTTTAGACAGATTAGAGCAAGAAGCGTTAAAGGTACAAATTGAAAATTTATTGAAGTATAATTGGGTATCTTAATACATCTCTTAATTTTAAGATTCTGACTTTAATAAAGGGTTTAAGCCAAATGGAAAACATACAGAACGAAGAAGATATACTTCAAGACGCGACCAGAGCCGTTTTTAATTGTGGCACTAGTTTTAGTGAAGCTAAAGTAGTTTCCCTTACTGACGAGTTTAACCCACAACCTACACTACAAACACAACGAACCAACCTAAAATATATCTACGACAATAAACTACCGAATGAAATTGGACGTCAATTAGCGCAAGAACCAGAATACCAAGAAGAAACACGTTCATTACTTGTTGGTCACTTTAAAGAAATGGCTCTAGAAGATTTAATTGAGCAGCAAGATTACCAAAACCGCTACAAACAAACAGATCCAGAATTGGACCAAGACAATGAATCTGAAAACAATATGGATAATGAATACACATCACGCCCACCAGAGCCTAGACCTTGGTAAGCCTAACCATTAAAAAGAAAATGCCCGAATGATGGGCATTTTTTATATCTACGTAGTAAGCATCCGGCTAACACAGCCTTACCAAGCGATCCTAGGTGGTGTTTCAAAAAGTATGCTGGCGTTAAACAAATCCGTTATTAAGGTAAAAGAAAGTCAAATCAAAGGCTTTAAAATGATTTTCGAGCTTTTTAGAAAAGTTGCAACTTCTCCTAAATCCACGCCTGATTCGATGACGAATTCTACAATTGTTACCTTCAATACCGACGGTAAAAAACTTACCGATCACTTGCTTGCAACATTGAAATGCTGTGATAAAACTATCCCAGTCATCACTCGCAATTCGAGCATATTGAACCCCAAGCTTTTTAAGTCTAGCTTTAAGACGTTGAACCGTTGCTAAATCCCGCTTACCCCAAACATAAGCAACAATTTCTCCAGATTCTCGATGGTAGGCATAAATAAGCCATTGTTTATTTTTCTTATTCCCTACAAAAGTCCAAAGTTCATCGACTTCAAGACATTCGTAGTGGCTTTGTTTAGGCTGAATCTGATAGATCGATTCACTTAAGGTTCGTAATACCTTGCCAATGCTGATACGCTCGACTTCAGCAATATCTCTTACACCGCTTCCTCTGACCATTAAATGTAATATCTTGCCGGTAATACCTGAGTTACACCCTTGATAGCTTAATGCATGATCACCAATAAATTGACGTTTGCAATCTTTGCACTGATGGTTTTGTTTCCCATCTACTTTGATGCCATTTCTCTTTATATTGTTACTTAGACAGGTAGGACATTTGATTTGTAGCGTTATTTTCATACCTCTATTTTATCAAAAGCCATATTGTTTTTTTCAGCATACTTTTTGAAACACCACCAATTTTTTAAGTATAAAGTTTGAGAATGTTTGTAGTCTTTTGTAGTGCATCCAATAGTAAAATAAATAATTGTGAAACCATGAAGAAACATATCAAATTGATTTTTATATAAAAATATTATTTTTGATTGGAGGTGATTTATTTAATTCTATTGATTATTGTGACGTACTACTGAGTCAATTGTTGTTAAGTATTTGTTTTTAAGTATTTTAATTTTTTATTTGATTAGGTGTTGACCTTACCATAATTGGAAAGAATAGAGTTACTACATCAAGGGTAATGATGTACCAGATAGGAAAGAATAACTTCCGAGCTTATTACCCATTATTTTTTCATAATTGTAGTAAGAGGATAGCTCCATGAAACGCTTTGTTCCAATGTTAATGGTCGGTGCGATTGTATTTAGTGCGGGGTGTTCCTCTTCTGACGCTCCAAAGGATAATTCAATGAGTGAGAATAAACATGAAAGCCATTCAATGCACCATGATATGAATGGTTCAGCTAAAACAGATAATCCATCTACAAATGCCTATATGGAAGTAAATACTCGTATGCACAGCGGAATGGGTATTGATTTCACGGGAAATGCAGATACTGACTTTATGTTGGGTATGATTCCTCACCATCAGGGTGCGGTTGATATGGCAAAAGTAGTTCTTCAATATGGCTCTGATCCAAAAGTGCGTCAGCTTGCTGAAGATGTTATCTCTGCCCAGGAATCAGAAATCAAGATGATGAATGAATGGTTGGCAAAAAACAAAAATCATTCTGACAGCAAAAATGAAGATAGCCCATCAACTCAAGCATACATTAAGGTCAATGATGAAATGCATGCAGATATGATGGTTCCATTTACAGGAAATGCTGATGTTGATTTCATGAGAGGCATGATTCCTCATCATCAAGGTGCAATTGATATGGCTAAAGTAGTTCTTCAATACGGTTCTGATCCAGAAGTGCGTCAGCTTGCTGAAGATGTTACCTCTGCCCAGGAATCAGAAATCAAGATGATGAATGAATGGTTAAGTAAACATAAGTAGATACTTCTCTATTCGATGTTCTTTTAAATGAGGGGCTTTTAAAAGCCCCTTGTTTTATCTATAAATTTAATGAATTGAGGATTATGTTATATGCCAAAAATTATAGTTCTTCCGCATGAAAAGATTTGTCCACAGGGTGCGGAACTTGAAATTGAAAGTGGAAGTAATTTATGTCGAAGTTTATTGGATCATGGCATTCCCATCGAACATGCCTGCGATTTATCAGGTGCATGTACAACATGCCATATTGTCCTGAAAAAAGGGTTCGACAGTTTAGAAGAAATGGATGATGTAGAGGCGGACTTACTGGACCGTGCTTGGGGGCTCACGGCCGAATCAAGACTATCTTGCCAAGTTAAAGTCCAAGATGAAAACTTGGAGGTAGAAATACCTAAGTACACTATCAATTATGTCTCTGAGGGACATTGATACTTTAATATTAATGCTTGACCTTACAATAATGATAAGGTTTATATTAAATATATTCTGAATAATAGTGGAGTTAAATATGGAATTTCATGTTGAAGGTATGACCTGTGGTGGTTGTGCACGAGGTGTCACCAGAGCAATTCAAGCGGTTGATGCTAATGCAAAGGTAATTACTGATCCGCCAAGTCGCAGTGTGAAAGTTGAAACAACTGCAACACAGCAACAAGTGGTTGAGGCTTTAACAGAGGCTGGTTTTCCTCCTCGCTAAGAGTGAACAAAATAATAAAGCGACTCAAAGGAGTCGCTTTATTACTAAAGTAAAAGAAATCTACTTGTAGTTAATTTGCAATAGTGCTCTACTCTTGTAATGGATTTTATCTAATATTAATTTTATATTGTGGCTGTCCCATATTTTTCCGTGTATACAATAGCAACTGTTTCAAATATGACTAATAATTATAGAATCGCTAACAAAATAACAAGCTTTATTAATTTATCCAATTTAGTAAAACTAAGTTAAAATAGATATTTTTTAAGGGGTTTTTGATGAGTATTATATAATATGAACAACGCATAGTTGCGTTTATTGACATATTAGGTTTCAAAGCAATAATTGATGAAACTGAACTACCAAATAATCAAGATAAAATTAATAATATCAAGGAGGCTTTTGATTTAATTGGTGATTTACTGAAACAACACTATCATCCTGATCAAATCCAACAAGTCAAATACTCTACTTTTTCAGATTGTATTGTCTTTTCATTTCCAGTACGTCAAACCAATAATTTGTTTTTTTCTTTGATACCACTTATTTGGTTGCAAGCTATACTAGTATGGCAACACAATATATTATTACGAGGTGCACTGACCATAGGCGAAATTTATCATGATGAGAACATGGTTTTTGGTCCTGCAATGGTAGAAGCCTACGAGCTTGAAAGTAAGGTTGCTGAATTTCCTCGTATTATTTTACATGATAAAATTGAGGCTGATTATGAACAATGGTTAGCTGAAGTAAGAGCAACTGATGATCAGGAAAGAATCTACGATCTAGAAAATGAAAAAAACTATACATTTAAACCCAAGGGTTTACTCACTAAAGATAATGATGGACATTATTATGTAGACTATTTAGAAAAATTTGCAGGTGAAATGGACAATCCTGAAAACTATGTTAACTTTATTGCTCATATTGAGAGCTTTATTGAGCCTTATTTAAAACCAGATACTGCTCCAAGTATTCTAAAAAAATATATATGGTTATATGAAAAAATCCAAAAAATTAAAACTCAGATGTCAAGTAGTTAAATCAATACAGATATATAAAAGTTATTTAAAATTCTCAAGAAACTTAATGTCTCAAGTAAAAATATATCAATATATTTTTATATAGTAAATTCTAGAACCCTAACATGTTCTAAACATTAATAAAAAACAAGGGTAAATTAGTTTACCCTTGTTTTTTTACTATTTCCTTCGGTTTAAAGGCGAAACAGAAAGCAGATCGTTATGATGGTGAACATCTTTTATTTCGTTACTAGGTTCTTGCAATCCCTCAAGGATCGGACAATCAGGTCTATTGTCACCAGCACAACAGTCGATTAAGTCCTTGAGGATATTTTCCATTTGCTGTAGGTCATGGATACGTTCTTCCAGCTTCTCAATGTGATCCTGAGCCAGACGTTTGACATCAGCACTTTGTCTACTGCGATCATTCCATAAATCAAGTAGGTCTGATATTTCCGCTACTGAAAAACCAAGTTCACGACTTCGCTTGATAAACTTTAAACGTTCAACATCATTTGCTGAGTAAGAGCGATATCCTGCATTATTACGTCCCGCAGCGGGAATCAGACCAATCTGCTCGTAATAACGAATCATCTTTGCGGTAACCCCTGAAGCTTTAGAGACTTTACCAATGTTCATCATATCCTCCTTAGCCCTGACTGACGGATGGTGGCTGGAATCGACGTAAACGTAATGCATTGCCGAGCACAAATACACTGGACAAAGCCATTGCACCTGCTGCAAAGATTGGGGACATCAGTATTCCATAGGCTGGGTACAATATACCAGCAGCAACAGGAATCAACATAGTATTATAGGCAAATGCCCAGAATAAGTTCTGGTGAATATTACCAATCGTTGCTTTGGACAAGGCAATCGCATTGGCAACACCTTGTAAGTTTCCTGACATTAATACGACATCGGCAGATTCAATTGCAACATCTGTACCTGTACCAATCGCAAGTCCGACATCAGCTTCAGCCAAAGCGGGTGCATCGTTAATCCCATCACCCACAAAAGCGATATTGCCGTATTTTGCTTTTAGCTCTTTAACCGCACTGACTTTACCCTCTGGTAGAACTTCAGCAATCACTTCATCAATACCCAATTGTTTGGCAATTGCCCGAGCAGTACGAGCATTGTCACCCGTCACCATTGCTACCTTAAGACCTAATTGGTGTAGAGCCTTAATCGCTGCTGGCGTTGTGGTTTTGATTGGGTCAGCAACTGCAATAATTCCTGCTAGTTCACCATCGACAGCAACATAAAGTGGTGATTTACCCTCATCACCCAGACGCTGAGCTGTGGCAGCAAATGGGGCAACATCAATACCAAGTTGAACCATATAACGGTCTGCACCAATATTGATTTCTTCATTACCATTGATGGTTGCACAGACACCCATGCCTGTGACTGAATCAAACGTATCAACTTTAGGTAAAGTCAGGTTTTCACTTTTTGCCGCATCAACAATTGCTTTAGCAATCGGATGTTCAGAACGGGATTCAACAGCCGCAACCATGCCTAGGACATAATCACGCTCAAAGAATTGGGTCACTTCAAAGTCAGTCAGTACGGGATGACCCTCTGTTAATGTCCCTGTTTTATCGACTGCAACAACTTTGGCATCCTTTAACAGTTGTAAGGCTTCACCTTTACGGAACAACACTCCTAACTCTGCACCACGACCTGTACCCACCATAATTGAGGTTGGTGTCGCTAATCCCATTGCACACGGGCAGGCAATGATCAGCACTGCCACAGCATTAACCAACGCAAAGGTTAAGGCTGGTGATGGACCAAAAATAAGCCAGACTAGGAATGTAAGTACTGCGGCAATCATCACCGCAGGGACAAACCATAAGGTAACTTTATCCACCACAGCTTGAATCGGCATTTTAGAACCCTGTGCTTGCTCAACCAAACGAATGATTTGAGCCAGCATAGTTTCGCCACCCACCGCCACAGCGGTAAAGGTCAACGTGCCATTCTGGTTAATGGTGCCGCCTACCACATCACTGCCGATGCCTTTCTCAACAGGGATTGGTTCACCCGTAATCATGGATTCATCAACAAAACTTTTTCCATCAGTGACTTGACCATCGACAGGGATTCTTTCACCTGGTTTCACAATGATAATGTCATCTGCAACCACTTGGTCTAGTGCAATATCTACCATTTGGCCATCGCGTAAAACATGGGCAGTTTTGGCCTGTAAGCTGACTAAACGCTGGATTGCTTCAGATGTTCGCCCTTTGGCTTTTGCTTCAAGAAAACGACCCAGTAAGATTAATGCCACAATCACCGCAGCAGCTTCGTAATATACATTTACCGTTCCTGTGGGAAGGATGTTGGGTATGAATGTGGCAACAATAGAAAATAGGTAAGCTGCTAATGTACCAACCGCAACCAGCGAGTTCATATCAGGTGCTAAACGGAGTAATGCAGGCAAACCTTTTAGATAGAATCTTCGTCCTGGAATAACTAAAACCAACGTGGTCAGGATGAATTGTAAATACCAGCTATTCTGCATCCCAATAGTTTGATCAATCAGTTGATGAACACCAGGGATAAGGTGAGATCCCATTTCCAAAATAAATACAGGCAAAGCCAATAGGGTTGCAAGAATCAAATCACGCTTAAGTTCAGCACGTTCTTGATCTTTTTTCTCAAGCAGCTCTGTCTGGTCAGGAATAGAAGCTTGAATTTCTGTGGCATCGTAACCAGCTTTATCAATTGCGGTAATCAAGTCATCGACATTTGCTGAACCACTGACCGTTGCACGCTCAGTCGCAAGATTGACATTGGCCTCTTTTACACCTGCAACGGCTTTAAGGGCTTTTTCGACACGACCTACACAACTAGCACAGGTCATGCCTTTAATTGATAATTCAATATTATTTGCGGGCACGTCATAACCTGATTGTTCAATGGCATGAACCAGTACCTGACGATCCACAGGCTGATCAAGTACAATATCTGCACGTTCTGTCGCTAGATTGACCGAGGCAGACTGTACACCATCAACTTTTTTGAGTGCTGTTTCAACACGCCCAACACAGCTGGCACATGTCATCCCTTCAATTTTTAATGTAACTTTCATATTATTAGAAAGCTTATCTGTTGCCTTTCCCATAAGATATACCTATAGTGCTTACCCAATTATTAAGAGCATAAACCTTGCCATTATGGGAAGGTCAAGGGTAGAATATGTAAACATATATATTTTCTAAATAATAGGAATTTAAGTATTAGTATGAATTTTAATAATCACCCGATACCATTATCTCAAGATGAGATTATGTCTTTAGCTGAAACATTTCGGCTATTAGGTGATGCTTCACGACTTAAAATTCTACTTTTTTGTATGCGGGGGCCTAGTTCAGTAGGTGAAATCAGTGATGCTCTTGATTTATCCCAATCTTTAGTCAGTCATAATCTTCGTTTATTGCGTTCAGCTCGTTTAGTCAAAGGCGAAAGACAATCTAAACAAGTATTTTATGAGATTGATGATTTACATGTTAGTCAGGTTTTATTAGATATGGCAAGTCATATTAGTGAGGAGCACTAATTTATAGTAGTACGTAATGTATTGCAAAAATATCTAAATTAAATAACTTTAAGGGGAAAGAGGGTTATAGGAATTCTTTATTTTTATTACTCTAAACAAGAAATATATCATGCATTTATTTAAGTTATCAGTATCATCTACAAAAAGTTAAGATCAAGGGCATATAATTAAGAAATGTCTAGCTATATGCCTTGATATCTATTTGAGGAAAGTGCTATCTGTTTTTAACAGCAACTTGTAGTGTTATCTTCAAATGCACTTAATCGGCAGAAACAGGATGCTTCAATATTAATATCAGCCGAGGCAAGTGCTATATCACGTTGCAGCGAAATATCTCGAGCTTCTTTCTCTAGACCTAGTTTTGCTAAACACTCATAAAGTCCATGAAGACTCCATACATTGTTAGGGCGAATTCGGCGACGTCCAAGGTCACCTTCTAGCCCCAGTTCAATCCGATATTCTTGGGCTGCTACTTCAAAGTTTCCTTGTTCCATATTAAGTGCGCAGAATGCATGCCGAACTGGTTGTAACCAAGCTGGAGGATCACAATAAGGAAGAGCATCTTCTAATTTAATGCCTTCTCGCAAGATTGCGAATGCTTCTTTCGTATTACCTTTACGATACTCAATTTCGCCATGAATCATTTTGGCAGCAATTTTTAAAGCTTCGACCTCTTTAACAGGTATAGAGTTAAAGCGCTCTTCTGATACATTAGCTACTGCTTTTATAAAAGACTCTCTTTCTTTTTCGGCCTCTTTAACTCTTCTTAATGAAGCAAATGCTATGCCTTTTGCGTAGTGAATCATTGCGGTTGTGGAACTATATAGACCTTTATCTTTAGGTAGCTCAAGTTTCAGAATATCTTCCCACATGCCAAATCTAATCATAACATGTGGTAGTGTTGTGCAATGGCTTTCAGTTAAATTAGCCATTGGCGGTGTAGTGATATGTAGTACTTCGGGTGTTAAAATGTCATTGATACGATGAGCCATAAATAACGCTTCCTGTGATTTACCTGCCATCATTGCACCATAAGCACCTACCATTAAATTATGAACGCGATACAAGATATTCCAACCACCTGGATTCTTTTCTCTAGAAAAATATCTTTCATCGGCTGCGATTGCATCAAGATTAGAATAAACCACTCGACGCCAATCTCCGCATGCATTATCAATATGTGTGGACATATGGGCTAAATGTGACCCATCAGGTGATAAATTACGAAGGTTATCAGCAGCTGGCAATGCAACTTCAGGATAAGGTGACATTTCCATTAAATGTATATAGAGATGATTAATTACAGGATGACGATTTGCCCCAGGTTTAGTGAAAGCAACTTCAAGCACGTTTCTAGCTTCAACTGTACCTAAACCTATGGCTTCACCGGTATCTAAATCCCACAATTTACGAGGGCTCAAGCACATGAGTGCATCTGCAAACATTGCAGCTGCATCAAGATCATTAGAATATTTTTCATAAAATGATCTCATAGCTTGAGCATATGCAAAATTCAGCTCATGAAAGTCTTGTTCATCTATAGTCACGTGTTTTGGAAAGCGTGGAGCAAGGGCATCAATTAAATCTTTCTCAAATTGTGTCGCATTATGAGTCGCTGCTAACTTTGCTTGTTCCATAATTTCATTAATATATGGAATGGTATTCTGTAAGTCTGAAGGATCAAATAAATGCCAAGCTTTATTGTAATTTGGACCAGATGCAAAGGCGATGCCCCAATAAGCCATTGCGCATTTTGCATCATGTTCTAGAGCTTTCTTAAAACAATTTATGGCTTCACTCGGATTGAAACAATATGTCCATAATAAGCCACGATCAAACCAAAGTTGAGTATCAGGAGATGACGTAGTTATTTGACGCTGGTAATCTCCTAAATTGTAGTATTTATCAGACATTAAAGTCTCCTCATCAGTGAATAACAATAAAGATTTAAGGTTAGTGATTATGTCCAGCGTGTGGATCAATTTGAGTTGGGTTTTCTAAGCTACAAGTACTATTGCCTTGCCAATCAATGGCTATAGTTGGATGTTCAATAGAAAATTTGGATTTTAGCTCATTCTCAATGTTGAGAGTTAATGTCGCGAGGTCAACTCCATCTTTGGGTTTGACATGCAACGTTGCCATAGATCTACCTGATGTAATCATCCAAATATGTATATGGGTAATTTTTTCAATACCACTTACATTTTTCAAAAGATATTCAGTGATCTCTTGGGCATTAGCATTCTCAGGAGCACCCTCAAGTAAAATATGAAGAGTACGTTTAAATAAAGACCATGCGCTGCGTAGTACAAGTAAAGAAACTAGAACAGATAAAATTGGATCGATAGGAGTCCAGCCTGTGTACCAAATCACTATGGCAGCAATAATTGCTCCAACAGAGCCGAGTAAATCGCCCATTACATGGAGAATAGCTCCTTTAACATTGACATGTTCTGTATCGCCTCTTGTTAAGTACCATAAAACAAATAAGTTAACGAGCATACCTATAATAGCAACGATAAACATCGGTCCTGCCATGACAGGTTGAGGTGATTGAAAGCGTTCAATAGCCTCATAAATAATCCATCCAACGATTGCGAATAATGTAAGAGAATTCATTAAGCCAGCAATAACTTCGAATCGCATGTATCCAAATGTTTTTGAATTATCTGCAATGCGGCGACCGAAACGAAAGGCAGCATAAGCTAAACCTAAGGCAACGGCATCTGTAAGCATATGCCCTGCATCAGCCAGAAGTGCGAGTGAACCAGAGATGATTCCTCCAGTGGCTTCTACAAGCATGAACCCGAAAATGATAAAAAACGAAATCAGAATTTTTCTTTCGTTTCCGTTACTCACATCAGGAACATGTGAATGATCATGACCTTCATGCGAATGATCATGACCTTCATGCGAATGATCATGACATTTATGATTGTGATCGCGTTGATTACTCATGTATAAAAACCTAACATGTATATATTTTTACATATGAATATATGTTCATATGTAAAAATTGTCAAATTTAATTTATTAATTTTAATATAATCAATGGCATGTGCCATTTTTGAGCTAATAGGGAATCAAATTTTCTAAAGTAATACTGTTTTTACTTATTCTAAGAGAAATTTCTACTTAGGATAAAATGAATAATTTGACAGTCTAATACTGGAGGGATATTGCATGAATTTAATTTCCATAGACGGAGGTATGTTTTATAAAGCTGAAAAAACGGACTATTAAACTTATAGAAATTCACTTTTTAATAATTCATATAAATATATGTTCATTTGTATAATCTATTCAGATCACCCTATTGACCTTCCAATTATTGGAAACATTAGCATGTGTGCAACTGCTACAGAAACCTATCCAGAGTGATGTAGCTTTGCATAAAAGGTGAATATCATGAAAAAACGAATGACAGCGGTTGCTGTAGCAGTAGTGATTGCTATCTCAGGTGGTCTGCTGTACACAGCAAAAAATATATCGGATCAACCCAAGCAACAAGCTAGTTCAGCTCAAATGCCTATTCCTCAGGTTCCAGTTGCGGAAGTAATTACACAAGAACTTAATCCAACTGCCGAATATACAGGCTACTTATCGGCACCACAAAGCGTTGAAATCAAGTCCCGAGTCGGTGGTGTCATTAATAGTGTTAGTGTTCCTGAGGGCAGTTATGTTCGTAAGGGACAGGTATTATTTAAAATTGATCCTGCACCTTTTCAGGTTGCTCTGAAGACAGCCCAGGCACGACTGAAAGCAGCAGAGGTTCAGTATAGCCAGGCTGTTCTGGATTTTAACCGGGCAAATAAACTGGTCGAAAGTGGTGCCGTCTCCAATAAGGTTTATGACGATGCACTGGCAACCAAAAATAACCGTCAGGCTCAAGTACAGGAGGCTCAGGCAGCCGTCAGTGCAGCGAAGCTGGATTTATCTTATACCAATATTACAGCACCGATTTCAGGACGTATTGACCGTGTTCTTGTCACCAGTGGTAACTTGATTGCAGGTGGAAATACAGGCAATGCCACAGCCTTAACCACCATCGTTTCAGTCAATCCGCTGTATGTTTATTTTGACCTTGATGAAAAAACCTTTCTCAATCTAAAGGGACAAAATAAATCTGGACAATTCAACTTGCCAATCGAAATGGGATTGGCAAATACAGAAACTTATCCTTATACAGGGAAATTAAACTTTGTAAGTACTCAAATTGACCAGCGTACAGGGACGCTACGGGTTAGGGCATCTATTACCAATGATTCAGGTGAATTAGCACCAGGTATGTTTGCCAGAGTTAAGCTGACCACTGGAAATAAACAGTCCACCATTCTGATAGATGATCAGGCGGTGGGTACAGATCAGGGCAATAATTTTGTTCTGGTTCTTGGTTCGAATAATACGGTTGAATTTAGGCCTGTAACACTTGGCTCGGTCGTTGATGGATTGCGGATTATTAGCAGTGGTCTGCAAACTGGCGATAAAGTCATTATTAAAGGGCTGGTTCGCCCAGGAATGCAGGTCAAGCCAAATATCGTTCCAATGCAAACGCCTACTCCGACTGAAAGTGCCGCACAGGGGAAATAAGCCATGAAGAATTTCCCTCATTTCTTTGTTAATCGGCCAATATTTGCGGTCGTGATCTCTGTGCTGATCGTCATTCTCGGTGCTTTATCACTGTTTAAACTGCCATTGAGTGAATATCCAGCCATTACACCACCGACTGTACAGGTCATGGCAAGTTATCCTGGTGCCAACCCCAAAATCATTGCCGAGACGGTTTCCTCCCCTCTGGAACAAGCCGTGAACGGTGTTGAGAACATGTTGTATATGAGTTCTCAAACCGCAGCCGATGGCAAGATGGTACTGACCGTCACCTTTAAACAGGGTACAGACCCTGATAAAGCACAGATACAGGTACAAAACAGGGTTTCTCGTGCATTGCCACGCTTACCTGAAGAAGTTCAACGCATTGGTGTGGTCACTGAAAAAACCTCACCCGATATTCTCATGGTCATCAATTTGGTGTCATCCAACAAGAATCATGATCCACTATATTTGTCCAACTATGCACTGTTAAATGTGCGTGATGAGCTTGCACGTTTACCAGGTGTTGGAAATATCGAGATTGGTGGTGCTGGTGAATATTCGATGCGTGTCTGGATTGATCCTGAAAAAGTGGCTGCCCGTGGTTTAACCGCCAATGATGTGGTTGCAGCCATTCGTGAACAAAACATGCAGGTTGCTGCGGGTTCTGTTGGTCAACAACCAAATACAACATCGGCCTATCAAGTTACTGTTAATACGCTGGGACGTTTAACCACTGAAGAGCAATTCAGTGAAATCGTGGTTAAAGCTGGTGACACTGGACAAATCACACGCCTGAAAGATGTTGCACGAATTGAACTGGGTTCTGATGCTTATACCATGCGAGCTTTACTGGATGGTAAGCCAACATCTGCCTTACAAATCTTTATGACACCAGGTGCCAATGCACTCGATGTTTCAAGTGAAGTCCGTGAAACGATGGCAGAATTGAAGAAAAGCTTCCCTGACGGTGTGGATTATAAAATTCCTTATGATCCAAATATTTTCGTAAAAGCTTCTTTGAAATCAGTCATTACCACTCTGTTAGAAGCCATTGCACTGGTTGTGCTTGTTGTCATCCTGTTCCTGCAAACATGGCGTGCATCCATTATTCCTTTAATTGCCGTTCCCGTTTCACTGATTGGTACGTTTGCAATTATGTATTATTTCGGCTTCTCCCTAAATACATTGACCTTATTTGGACTGGTACTGTCGATTGGTATTGTGGTCGATGATGCAATTGTGGTGGTGGAGAACGTAGAACGGCATATTGCATTAGGCGAATCACCAAAAGAAGCTGCCCGTAAGGCAATGTCTGAGGTGACAGGGCCAATTATCGCGATTACTGCGGTTTTATCTGCTGTATTTATTCCATCGGCATTTCTTACAGGATTGCAGGGTGAGTTCTATCGCCAATTTGCCTTGACCATTGCGATTTCAACCATCTTATCTGCAATCAACTCTTTAACACTTTCACCAGCTTTAGCAGGTATCTTGCTTAAACCACATCAAGCTGGAAATAAAAAACGTGATTTAACCGAACGCTTATTTGGTTGGTTCTTTAGAGGATTCAATCGGTTCTTTGATAAGGCATCGGACAAATATGTAGGTGCAGTCCGCAAGGGGGTACGTTTAAGTGCCATCATGCTGATTTTGTATGTAGGTTTTCTTGGCCTAACTTGGTTAGGTTTTAACAAAGTGCCGCAAGGCTTTGTTCCTGCACAGGACAAGTATTATCTAGTTGGTATCGCCCAGTTACCTACAGGCGCATCTTTAGACCGCACAGAAGCTGTAGTTAAACAGATGACGGAAATTGCACTGAATGAACCTGGTGTGGAAAGCGTCATGGCATTCCCAGGCTTTACACCAAGTGGTCCAGTCAATGTACCAAACTCTGCCTTGATGTTTGCCATGCTTGATCCATTTGAGGCTCGTCAGGACCCCTCATTATCAGCAGGAGCAATTGCTGGAAAATTAATGGGTAAATTCAGTCAGATTCCTGACGGATTTGCGGGCATCTTTCCACCACCACCAGTACCTGGCTTAGGTTCTATGGGCGGATTCAAGCTACAAATTGAAGATCGGGCTGGTTTAGGCTTTGAAACACTGGCACGTGTACAGGGCGAGATTATGGCGAAAGCCTCTCAGACGCCTGAACTTGTCGGTATGCTTGCGAGTTTCCAGGCAAATGCTCCACAGATTGAAGTTGATATTGACCGTGTAAAAGCGAAGTCACAAGGTGTACCACTGACCGATATTTTTGAAACACTACAAATCAATCTGGGGTCAATCTATATCAATGACTTTAATCGGTTTGGTCGTACTTATCGTGTAATTGCTCAGGCAGATTCCCCATTCCGTATGCAACCAGAGAACATTAATCTGTTAAAGGTGAGAAATGCAGCGGGAGACATGATTCCGCTTTCGACCTTTGTCACGATTAAGCGTAGTTCTGGCCCTGATCGTGTTATGCACTATAACAGTTTCCCATCAGCCGATATTAGTGGTAACGCTGCATCAGGTTATTCATCTGGTCAGGCAACTGCCGCAATTGAAAAAATTGTGCAGGAAACATTGCCACAAGGTATGACCTATGAATGGACCGATCTGGTCTATCAGGAAAAGAATACAGGCAATACTGCGGTCATGGTTTTTGCTCTAGCAATTATTTTGGCGTTCCTTTTCCTTGCAGCTCAATACAACAGTTGGTCAATGCCTTTTGCAGTATTACTTATTGCACCAATGGCCTTGTTATCTGCGATTGTAGGTGTTTGGGTAACTGGTAGTGATAACAACATCTTTACCCAGATTGGCTTTGTTGTTCTGGTGGGACTTGCTGCAAAAAATGCCATCTTAATTGTGGAGTTTGCCCGAGCCAAAGAGGATGAGGGTTTGAATCCTTTTGATGCAGTACTTGAAGCAGCCCGATTAAGATTACGCCCGATTCTAATGACCTCAATTGCATTTATTGCTGGTGTGATACCACTGGTATTAGCCACAGGTGCTGGTGCAGAAATGCGTCATGCCATGGGTATCGCTGTTTTCTCTGGAATGCTGGGCGTGACAATCTTTGGTTTGCTGTTTACACCCATTTTCTATGTCGTCATTCGTAATTTTATTCTGCGTAGAGAACAGGCCAAAGCACTGGTACAGGAGGGTTCAAAATGAAAAATTTAACACTTCATTTAAACCGATACACCTTCCTCAAGAAAATGAGTGTACTAACCACTGCCACTATTCTTGCAGGATGTTCAATGGCACCCATATATGAGCGACCTGTCTCTCCTGTGTCGGAACACTATCCAACAGGAGAGGCTTATCCAGGGCTGCAAGTGAACAATGGAAAGCAAACAGTCGCAGCCGATATTGGCTGGCGTGACTTTTATACCGATCCTGTCTTGCTCCAACTCATCGATCATGCATTGAAAAACAATCATGATTTTAAGGTGACAGCTTTAAATGTTGAGGCGATAGAAGCACAGTATCGTATTCGTCGTGCTGACCGTTTACCACATGTGAGTGTTACCGCAGAGTCAGCCAGTCAGCGTTTACCGTCTGATCTTGCTTATAACCCCCGCATGTATCAGGTTGGTGTTACTTCGGTCGCATGGGAAATCGATTTATGGGGCCGAGTACGCAGTCTGAGTGATCAGGCTTTACAGAACTATTTGGCTTCTAAAGAGGTCCAGACAGCATCACAGTTAAGTCTGGTATCCGCAGTTGCTAATGCTTATCTGGTCTATAAGGCCGATCAGGAAACGTTAGGTTTAACCAAGGCGACTTTGGCGACACAGCAGAAATCCTATGACTTGACCAGGAAACTTGTTGATGTTGGTAATGCAACCCGATTTGACTTACGTCAAGCTGAAATAGGACTGCGCACAGCACAAATCAATTATGCAAAATTCTTGCGTATTACTGCACAGGATCGTAATGCTCTGGTGTTACTTCTGGGTTCGCCATTAACACAGGAACTTGCGGTCCAATTGGACCAGTCCCCAAAAATTCCTGATCAGGTTGTCATACAGGATATACCAGTTGGTTTACCATCGGATCTACTTCAACGTCGTCCAGACATTCGTGCCGCAGAACATAAGCTTCAGGCTGCGAATGCAAACATTGGAGCAGCCCGTGCAGCATTTTTTCCATCCATTACCCTAACGGGTTCGGCGGGTACGGCAAGTTCCAGTCTGGATAATCTATTTAATGCAGGTACAGGTGCATGGAGTTTTATGCCCAAGATTAACTTGCCCATATTTAGTGCAGGTTTAAATCAGGCAAATCTGGATCGCTCACATATCATGAAGCAGATTGAAGTCATCAACTATGACAAATCTATTCAAACAGCTTTTCGTGAAGTTGCTGATGGGCTGGCTGGCAAATCTACGCTAGATGAACAGATCAAATCGCAGCAGCAAATGATTGCGGCCAGCCAGGATGCTCATAAGTTGGCAACCTTACGTTTTGATGCTGGTGAAGATAATTATCTCGCAGTCCTCGACTCACAACGAACACTGTACGCATCTCAGCAGGCACTTATACAGACCCGCCTGGAACGCCTGAATAATCAGGTCAACCTCTACAAGGCATTAGGTGGAGGCTGGAATGAACATACCGTACAGATTGAACGTAAATCTTTGAAATAGCACATCGATGGAGTTCATCTTTTGATGGAAAGAGATGAATTCCTGACAAGATGAAACAGAATATGAGGTCATATAAATGAAATTTATTATCCATGATATAGAAAACTTCCCATTTGTTGAGTTTAAGCAAGATCAGGCAGTTCCAGGTTATTCACCTCAATGGCAGTTGGAAATGCAGGAATTCTTGGAAATGAGCAGTCCGTTTGTGATTGTTTATGATCAATTATCAATGCAAGAAACACCTGAAGACTTTAAACAACGTGGTCTTTGGCTTAAAAACCATAAAGATGAACTTAATCAGTTATGTAAGGCAATTATCTGCATTGAACCTGATCAGGAAAAAAGAGTTGCCATCAGAAAGATGACGGAAATGGCTGTAAAGGCATTTGGCATTCCTTATGAAATCGTCAATACCAGGGAAGACGCCGAACGGATTGTGGATGAACTTATTCAAGTCTAAGGTGAATATGATGAACACTATTTATATCAATCAATTGAAGCAAGATGTTGATGGTCAAGGGAAAAAATCAAAGCCTTTTTTCATGACATTCTTACTCATTCTTATGACGTTAGGATTAGCTTCAATTTCGCATGCAAAAGCACCGATCAATACAGCTTTGGAAACCGTGGAGAGCTATCTTAATATCTGGAATGGTACGCAGCCAGATGACCTGACTAAAGTTCTTGACACGAATGTTGAGTATTTCAATACAAGTAATGAAGAAAACCGTAAAGGTACAGCATCTGTAATTGAGGTACCCAAGTTTTTATTAACAGTCATTCCTGATCGGAAGATGACGCTTACATCCCCGCCACTCATTGTTGGTGATAAGGTTGCTGTCGAATGGCAGCTTCAGGGAACCCTCAATAAAAAAGACCAGTCTGGTAAAAAAGACGCAAAAGTAATCACTTTTAAAGGTGCTTCATTTTTTGAGGTTAAAAATAATAAGATTATATACATCGGTGATTACTACAACAATCATCCATTGCGTAGTCAGTTAGAGCCATAATCAGGAGTGCTATAAAATGTCTTCGCACAACCATACACAAGATCACAAACATAACCACTCTGAACATGATCATAACCATGATCATTCTGGGCATAAGCATAGTCATGGTAACACCCATAAGCACAACCATGATCACTCAGGACACCATCATGGTCATGGTGGTCATGATCACGACCACGATCATGACCACAGCCATATCCCAAGTAATAAAAAAATTCTGACCATAAGCTTTTTACTGATTACCATTTTTATGGTAGTGGAATTTATAGGTGGTTTTATTACCAATAGTTTGGCCTTGATTTCAGATGCCGGTCACATGCTGAGTGACTCTGTTGCACTTGGTATTGCACTTGCAGCAGTCTTCATCGGTCAAAAACAGATTACCAAAAATAAAACATACGGCTATCAACGCTTTGAAATACTGGCTGCTGCATTGAATGGTATTACACTGGTTGGTATCGCACTGTATATCTTTATTGAGGCAATTCTACGGTTTCAGCAACCACAACATATTGAAGTACAAGGGATGTTGATCGTTGCTAGTATTGGATTGCTGATTAATATCATTGTTGCAGTAATGATTTTTAAAGGTAGTGATACCGAACACGACTTGAATATGCGAGGTGCTTACCTGCATGTACTCAGTGATTTGTTAGGTTCTATTGGCGCAATTGCTGCTGCGCTATGTATCTACTTCTTTGGATGGGCCTGGGCAGATACTTTAGCCAGTGTTCTAGTTGCAATACTTGTTCTTCGCAGTGGATATTCAGTTGTAGTAAAGGCTTCGCATGTTTTAATGCAGGGTACACCAGAAAAATTTGACTTGGCAGAAATCAAAGAAACCATTCTTCAAGGCCAGCGAATTCAGGGTGTACATGATTTACATATATGGAGTCTGACAAGTAAACGTTATATTTTATCCTGCCATATTGTTGTGAGTGAAGAAATGAGTATGCAGGAAGTGCAGATACTCTTACATGATCTGGAGAATGTCATACAAAATCTAGGTATTGAGCATGTCACTATTCAGGCTGAAACATCACTCAACAATCACGATGATATTCATCATTGCATTATTGAAAATATACCAAAGGATTCAGAACACTGAGTTTAAAAAGGTTAAATATTCCTAATATAGGTGCTTATCTAGTCACACAAGTGGTACCCAAGTTTAATGGCACTTAAAAGTGCCATTAAACTATATATAATTCAATTTGATATGTAAAAAATTACCCATAGGAAAGAATTATGGACTAGGCTAAAAGAAGATGGTCACAATTGTAAGATTCGAAAATTATTTTTCCTCCTTTTCCTCCTTTTCCTCCTTTAACTTGATATTCGTAATTCCAATTTTTCTTAGAGCATTCAATAACGTTGATTCACCCTCTGACAAGCCAGCAGATTTTGAATGTCTAAAAACAAATAATTGAGTAACCAAATTGGAACCTAGGAGAGTTGTCGTATAAGAACCCTCTGACGAAGGCAGGTTCTCCATGAGCCCAGAAATATACTGCTCAAATTGTTCTACGGTTCTTGACCTAAATATTAGACCAGCATGCCCACGCTCCTTGAGAACACTATCCCCATCTACAGTGGAAACGTAAGTCGCTGGTTGTATATCGAAAAGATAAACTGGAGGGCAATTTACAAGAGATAATCGGATGATCAATGCTCCACGAAGTGCTGTTTTATTTGAGTTTGCATAACACCAATTTTTATAAGCTTGTTTTTCTCCATCTGTAATATCTTTATTATTTAATGTTTCTGAATTAACGAAAAAGGCCATGAGAGTGGGTTTATCGTTGTAATCAAACTCTTCCTCAAAAGTATAATAGTGGACTGCATTGACAATACTGGGATTTAACAAACGTGCCTTTAAACATGCATTCCATAGGCCCATGATTCTTCCATGATCTGGAGCTTCAAACTCTGTATCTCCATTAGTGGTCGGGTTAATTTGGACATTTAGAACTTCCTTAGAGCTATCAGGTTCTCCTGTACCAACTGTATTGGTTTCTTTAGTATTTTTCTTTCTCTGTGGCTGGGTGATGGTTCTTTCATACTTTGTTTTACTTTTTTCCCCGATAGGGCCTGAACCTAACCATGTAAATTCATGACCTAAAATAACCGATTGTAATAATGGTTTGCGCCCTCCTTGATCTTCAGATACGTTAATCTGACCAGGACCTAGTTGCAACTGAGGAGGATTAGGTGAGTTGACATCTACAGGTTTCTTAATGCGGTGAATTACCTTTGGAACACGTCTGATAAGTGTTTGATCAGGTAGTTCTATTCCAAGAACTGTCAAGGCTAAAAAAGCATTGGTGTCAGGAATACAAAAACCTGAAACCCTAATTTTTCTCGTTTCCTTATGCCATGGCATTACTTTAGGGTATATATGGTTTCTTTGGATAAAATCATCATGTTTTGCAATACTGCTAAATAAGATTCTTACGGCATCTTGGGTATATTTGCTATATTTATAGTAGGCAATAAATACATGATCATCTGTTGTGAGGCTATCACCTATAAGGATCGTCCAGGTGTTTTCTTCTTCTGGATGAGGGGTGTAGAGCCGTTCATGTCTTTCGGTCTCATCATATGTTGTCAGAATTCTAGGAAGTTCTGTAGAGAGACCATATCCTCTCACCAGAAACTCAAAACAAGGTACGAGTAGTTCCTTATATTCCTGATCCGTTAAGGAGAAAGAAATGCAATTCTCACGTTGGCTTGGATTAATATAAAATTTATTCTTGTCTGAGAAGAAATGATCTATTCTCCCTGTCTTTTCGTCTCGCTTATATGCTTGAACATAGGTATGTGTAAAATCCGTATGGTCAATATCAAACTCCCTTATTTCAAAGGGAAGATAGTCAACTAATCGTTCATGGTGCCAAACTGTTCCAATAGGCCAAGACACCAAATCTGTTATATTTGCATCAATAAAAATAAAATTATCTGTGGGTGTGTAATCTTCCAGAAGTTCCCTAAAAGCCACATGAACTTTAGGTTGAGCATTTCTACGATCAGCTTTTGCTAACGCTCCATACCACCACACCATTAAGAACTTTTCAGCATTGGATTCAAGAACTTTGAATGCCGGTGATTTTGTTTTATCTGGAGAGTTATCAGTATTTTTTTCATTAGAATGATTGTTCATGGTCAACCTCTCTATTAGTAATATTATCGACTAGTCAATTCTTCTTATATGCTCAGCTCGGCCGTAGGGATATATTGCCCATCTACCCAATCGTAAAGCTGAATATCACAAACACCATTCAAACGATGTCCCAAGACCATTGCAAAAACTGAGGGTGCTTTAATAAAGAGGTGTAATTTAGATAACTTATTTTCAGATTTGAATGAAACTAAAGCGGATTTTGCCTCTCTCACAGCAAGATTTAGAGTTTCCATATTATCAATCGCATAAGAGCTTTCTAGATTCAGTCTAGGTAAGCTCTTTACTTCATTTATTGTAGAGTCAATGTCTTTACCTATAGCTGTAGGAAATCCGATAGTAACTATGGCTTCAGTTTCTCCCTGTAGCTCAACAGGGGCGATTTTATTAAAAAATTGTCCCTCTTTCTGTTTATGGTCATCAGTGCGATAAGCGAGGCCATTATGTTCTATTTCAAGTAGGAAATTACGTGTGGCACTAAATACATAGCCAAGCATACATGCGGTGGACATTCTTTGTTTACCGTCTATAAGGAGGGTTCTACGGTCACCACTGCTATGAATGAAATCCCCAATCGATACCGCTTTTTTGATTAGGTTGTTCCAGTCGCTGGAGGTTTTTTGGGCACGATCAGGACCATTGAAATCACGAATATCTAAGTTTAAGTCTTGGTACTGACTGGTTGAAGTAGAAAGGTTAATTTTGATAGGATCTGATAGCCATTGGCTTCTATCTTCTTCAAGAGCATGGCAAATAAAATTTTCAAAGTCTTTGCGATGTATTGGACCAAAAGAAGAACGAGAAATCAATTTTTTAAACTGATCTCTTAACTGTTTGGCTTTACGTGTAGTGAGTTCGATATTGGATAATTTCTCTTCTATTTCGCCTATAAATACAGAGTCGCTATCTTCAGCATTGAAAGACAGGAAATCAACATGGTCAAGTGCAAACTCAGCAAGTGAGGTTTCGAATCCCTTATCGCTACACCACTGAATAATATCCTGACGACTTTTTTGTAAAATCACAGAATCGGCACTGTATGAAGAGCCAACGCCTCTAATTCTCTCAATCTGGGCAAGAAATGGGTGAAGTGTAGAGGTATAGAGTGGGCATACTAAACTAAAGCGAGTATATTCACTTGATGGAATATCAAACGCCTCCTTGAAGCGCTTAATTTCTTTCCAGAAGTCTGTAGAAGTCAGCGAATGATTTTTAGCTTCATACATGACACGCTGGAAATCTTTCTCTGAAGAGAAGTAGCAAACCTCAACATCACCTATTGATTCACTCACAATGTGACTAAAAGCACTTTCAGATAGCCATAGTGGCAGGTTCTTTAATACAAAGGCATCCTGATAATCAAACCCTACTCGTGCAATTGCACCACCAGTTGATTGTTTTTCTAACAGACTTGCACTCATTATTATCTCTCTAAATCCAGGGTGGATGGGTAACAGGAACCATCTGGTAGGTAGGTGTGGGCACTGCCCTCAAGATGATTGTTTTTTAAATGAAAAATCAGTAAGACTACAAAATTTGCCCCAACTTTTGGATCGGACACCAATTCCCTCATGGTGTGATGGTCTTTACTGCTGGGTTGTACACTAAAGAGAGGATGGCTATGCCATTCACCTAAATAGTTAAATTTTTGATAATTATTGTTTGTTGATTTATGAAAAAGGCGAATTGCTTTAATAGCATCCGTAATTCCACGTACAAAGGATGCGATCGTTCCACTCTTTTGAACAGTTAATGAGCTAACTCTAAAATGATTTGTACCTATATGCTCACCCATTAAAACACCGCCACATTCGTGGGTTCCAGACTTCAACAGGGCTTTTATCAGTAAAATTTGTATATCAGTAGGAATGGATATTTTCAGCATTAGTATTAACCTTTCATCGGTTCAGGCTCTTCAATAGAATTGCCATTTTCACTTTCAGATATCTGTTTATCCGTAGGAGATTCTGTTACTAACGCACCTGAACAATCGATAGGATGAGTATCAAAAGGACATTGAAATATCCAATATTTACGGAACCCTATTAAATATGCTGAATATGGATAAGAGGATTGCTCATCAACTGTACATAAAGTATCTAATGTGAACTGAGTCATAGACGCTGCAAGAGCCGTTACATCTGCATCTGATGCAATATATGTTTGGTTTTGTGTTTGAAAGCCGTAATTATTAACTTTGCCTTCTGGGATTGGTTCCAACGTTTGTAAGACACCATAAATATGATTGCGAAGCTCTAAAGGTGAGGCATCTAACGTTGGGCGACTACGGGCCATCATTGCTCCACCACCGCCACCAAAGATTTCACCCCATACCATTGGTATATGTTTTCTTTTAGCAATTGCAGCTAAGGTTAGAAATGTATGTGAGTTTGCTGTCGCATCAATAATCAGATTACATGTACCAATGGCATTAGCGATATTGGAATTTAAATGAGGATTTTCCTGGCCACCAATTTGCATTTCATACGTTTCAATCTGCATGTCTAATGCAGTTCGTTTTAATGCTCTTTCAACAGCATGGGTTTTAGCAAAGCCAACATCTAACCAGTTGAGTTCATTACGGACAAGATTCTGGGGTGCCAGAATATCATCATCAATAAGTAGAAAGTTTTTACAGCCAGACCGCGCCAGTGAAATTGCAATTTTACTTCCTAACGATCCAAGACCAACGATTACTATCTTTGCATCATTGATATTGCTAAATTGTGCTGGCAATCTTTGATTCTGATCATCATGTAGATTAATAGCTGGATAACTTACGAAAAGTGGTGCTGTATTATTAATTAAGAATAGTTCCAAGTTACCATTTAAGTCATATAACAATAGAGGCTTTATGGAACTTGTGAATTCCTCCTGAGTAGGCCATAAATTGCCTAAAGAGGATTCTAACGAAAGTCGATCATTTACAGATTCCTTTAATAAAGGAACAGAATCAACTCTTATTGCCCATCCAGACAATTCAAATCTTTCATTAGAAAATGATGGGACGATGTCAGGTAGAGGTTTGTTTTGAATATTTGTTGGAACAATAACGGTCTTGTCCCGAATGCTTGAGATGGCAACCTTAAAGTCCATTTTTTCAGGGTCACTACCCAAGAGTATGTGACGTAACATTGGTGTTTCAATGAACCTTTCTGAAATACCTCTTAATTTTTGACCTATTGTTTCAGAATGCCTAGATGGCACAGGTTCTACATCCATCTCCAATACAGTCATTGCGTCTGTTAATAAAAGAATCCGGGCACTTCTAATTAGTTCCACTCCACTGATATTTGTATTCCAATTATCTGGACCGTATTCTAGACACAGCACTCCTGAACCACCGTACTGGTGCAAGATACTCCATCTTTCACCAGATTTTTGTGGACGTATATATGCTGGTAGCTCTGGGAAAAGCTCTGGATATACTAAAACACCATTAAAATCTATAGTTCCTATCTTGAGAGAGAAGTTTAAATGCAGTTCATTAGTGTTTGTTGAGTTCCACTCCTGAATCTTAAAACTGTTTTCCTCATTTTCAAGATCGGTCAATAACTGCCGTTCTTGAATTAAGCGTTCTAATGGTGTTTTTAGCAGTTCCATTACGCAAAGCCTCCTGGTTTATTTGGATAAACAGGGGTTGATGGAAATGTTAATCCTGCACCTAAAGCTGAACGGATTAAAGAGCTGGCCATATCAGCAGAATTTGCACTTTTGTGTGATGCCGAACGTGGAAAACGATTACCCAAGACCTGCCGCCATAGAGCTAATGCTTTATCATCATCTGTTTCATTTAAGGCATTTCGTGCAATAGCAGCTTGTTCTTTTACCTTTTCATAAAAGGTTTTGAACTCATCTGCTGTGACCGCAGAAAAAACATTATTGCCTGCAACACCAGGATCTTCTAAATGTGGAATTATGCCTAGTGACGCATAAATCCCATAAGAATCCCTGATTGTTTCTAAAAGATAAACAAACAACTTTTCATAGTTGGATTCGTAGTAATTCATATGCTTGGCAACCAGGCATTCTAAAATGAATCCTTTTGGTCGTTTTAAATCAGACAAGTTCTCACGACGCCACCATTTAAATAGCTTCACAAGAGGCTTAAATCGCCCATTTGCATTTTTATTCACCTCAACAGTCCACTCGGTATGGGCTGGAGGGTTGGTAACTAGCCATTCTTCAAGATGAATGTCTGGAATCAGATAGCCACCATATCCATCTGAAATGATAGGGACAACATCCATATCAACTTTTTTCAACTTAACATTTACTGAACGACGGTTAACGGTGAGATCGGTATATCCAATATCCTTTAATGCTGTATGTACTGCATCAAGGACAATTTGAGGATTATCGTTAATTGTGTGATTTGTAAGGGCAATAATATCTACATCTGGTCTTTGTGTGATACCGCCTATAGTAGTCGGACGTACTGCCGTATTTCTTTTATAAGAACCTGATAAGAACGTATGCACATGTACTTTGCTGAATTCATTATGCACTTTTAAAGCATTACGAAGCGTATTATGTGCGCTTGAACAATCATTAACTGTTGTTGTAGATGGTTCAATATCGGAAAGTAGGTCAAGAAACTGCTGTTGAGTTGTCATAATTCTCTCTGAGCCCATGTACTAAAATGGGGCATAAAATTAAGTGCGATCAGAAAAATTAAGTAACCTACTACTGTGAACTTTGTTGCATAGCAGTAGGTTATTTAACCTTGTTTACGATATTGAGTTTGAGTTATCAGGATCATCCGATTTTTTATTACGGATAGTATCCTTTTCTTCTTTCAATGGCCGAGTTCTGGGAAATTTAAAATATCCAGTTGGATGGACAATAATTTTTCCAGATTTATGGCGATAAGATTTACAAAACACGAAGTCTTGATTTTCGGTAGGCATTGTTAGCCCTCCTATTTTGGCGGCTCGTTTTTCAGGGCGCATACCAAAATAAGCGGGTAAATCTTGAGATTTACGGGCCTAAATGTTAGAATGGGGTTCTGACAGCCAGATCTAACATGAGGTATGCGTAGGGCTTAGAGCCATATGCCTTTCCTGTGTGAAAATCTATCAAGCCGACTCTACCCAATAGAGTCGGCTTTTTAATTTACGAAACCATCTCAATAGTCTCCATTGAATCTAGGTCAAAATAATATAGTTTTTTAAAGTCATCTTCATATAAGTCAAATAATTGAGATAACTCACTAATGACAGATGCTGATGTTTTTTTTGCATCTATTGCGTAGTCAAAAAGCATTGAAGCTACTCTATATGTCGCTTCTCGATCCAATTCATTTGGTTCAACTTTACGATAACCACGCATAGCCATTTGCCGCCATAAATTGGCACTTTGACTTGAAGTTATAGTTCCTAACTCTGACGCCCTATAGATTAAGGCCGCCATTGAGGTTTTCCATTCCTTTTTAAGTCTTAGATAATGAGCTAAATTGGTTGAAACTAATTGATCAATAATTTTTTCTTCTGGCATTAAGAATTCGGCAGCAAAGTCATTTGCTTCTTTTTCCATAAACTCAGATGGCTCTTCATGGAGGACCAAATGCCCAAGCTCATGTGCTAATGTGAAGCGTATTCTATCATTTGGCTGGTTTGCATTTAGAAATACGCATGGAGACACACCATGCATTTTTAAGGATACGCCATCAACATTATTATCTTTAAAGTCGCATAAAAAGACTAAAACCCCGGCATCTTCCACAGTGGCAGTTAGGTTTTCAAGAGGTTCATTTCCTAACGCCCACAATGATCTAAGCTTTTTAGCCGCTTCTTGAGGAGTGTTTACATCTAGGCCAATTTTAAAAGTTGGTAAGGAGTTTTTTCTTTTTGGCACATTTGTGAATAATTCTAATGTTTGTACATGGCCCATTTTTAACATCATTTCAGCATTCATGCGGCTCAATGCTTTAGCTGTGGTAGAGCTTTTTTTTCTGTATGCATGCAAACTAATTGGCAGTGCATTTAGCTTTTCAATATGTTCGAAAAATCGTATAGGGAAATGTAGGGCATTGGATAGATTATGGATAACTTCATCGGAGGGTTTTAAGTCCCCACTTTCAATTTTAGATAATGAAGCCTGAGTAATAGACTGTCCCATTTCAGCAATTAGTTCAGTTTGACTAAGACCACGAAAGTTTCGTGCAATACTAAGCATGTCAGGATTGAAATGAGTCATATTCACCTCCAAGATCATTGACTTACAGATCAAGTTAATCGAATGATAACTGAACAAAAAACCTTATGCAAATTTTTCTTCAAATTATTCCTAAAATGTTTCATTTTTATCTAATCTTGCTTTATGTAGTAGTAGTTTTTTATTCAGGCACAATATATAGTGTTTTTGATTTTACATTTTATTTGATTTTTTTAAATTTACTTGAAATCTTATATCAAAATTTGAGCATGAGAATATTATGGCAAAGATAGAAAATGATCAGTGTTCTTGTGAGAGGTAGCTTAACTTTTGAGTATTTAGAAAAGGCCACTTTATTAAATCTTTGATCATTTTTTGGGAATGTTAAAGTGATTTATTCTTATAAAAATCAGGTTTAAGGGCGATTGGGTTTTTTGGGTAAGTTAATTTTGATTGTTTGAGGCGAGATAATGACTGAAGATGCGAAATGTAAGATTCTAGATATTCTGTTGGAAAAGTGGAAGAAAATTTTACTTGGGCGTTATCCTGGCTGTGAAGAGTTAATTGAATTAGCACTTAAAAGTCTTGAAGCATTAACAGAACGCTTTTATGGTTATGAACTTAATGATACCCAATTCGACACGGCTATTTTATTAGAACAACAATATCATCAAAGATTGGGTGAATTAATTGTTGCTGACCGTCTTTTAAGAGATGGATTTGAATTGAGTAGTAAAGATTTCGGACCTGATTTCAAAGCTACAAAAAACGGGAAAACAGTTTGGTTTGAAGTTGTTACTCCGAATCCAAATGATGAAATGGTGCAAATCTTGGAAGATGTGCAAGGACGGTTATTTCCAAAACATGAAACTAATTGTCGAGAGAATTCTTTAGCATTGTTGAAAATGACAGGGGTTATAGAAACTAAGGCTAATATTATAAAAGGTTATATTGAGAAGAAAATTATTCCTGAAGATGAGCCAGTTGTAATTGTTGTAAATGACTCATTGTTTTATCCACTAGATGTCTATATGGTTGGGGTAACTGAAGAGGTACAAAAAGGGTCAAGTGGTTTACCACTTGTTATAGAAGCTTTATTAGGTTTAGACAGGCCTTATTGGCAGCCTCCAGAATCCCCAACTGAGCCTTATCAACTTAAATGGAATACAAGAACTGATGTATTTAAAGATAATGGCAGCCCTGTATCAACAGATAGATTTCAATCGGACGAATATAAACATATATCTGGTGTGTTTGTAATGACTGCACGAGAAGATTACGGAATTAGCCTTTCTGTATATGGTGATGAAAAAAATGTAGGCTTATTGGTTAAGAACTTAAATAGTAATAATATTCTGCCAGATGGCCTACTTAAGACACGCACTTATGATAGTAATGAATTGCGTAAGTTAATAGATCCAACTATGCGTAAGCCAATAACTAGTTTAGTTACCCGCACTTTACATGGGCAGTATTTCTTCATGGTTCAGCATCTGAACAAACTTTCCCAAGAACATGTAATAGAGGAATCGTAGTAGAAAATAAATTTAATGAAAAATATAAATACAAAAGATATGGCTGAAGTTTTTTAAAAGTTAGGAATACATTTGACTATTTTGAAGCAATTTACTCTTCTTTTAGGTGTTATTAACTTTTTTAATTTTGTCGCACAGTTCTTTGTAATGTCGCATAGTTCATTGGAAATGACAGGTGGGCTGCATGGCGCATGCGCGTCGTAAATTCCATGAACTGCATGTGACCAAAAAAAGTCAGGTCGCTGAACAGGCATTAGTGCTGATTCAGAAACTGTATGCCATAGAAGCAGAACTCAGGAAAAAGACCGATGGTACAGCAGAACAGCGCCGCGAATACCGACAACAGCATAGTCAACCGGTGATGCAACAACTGTATGAATGGCTCAACCAACATCAACTGACTGTGCCATCGAGTTCTCCAACCGCCAAGGCGATCAATTACACTCTGAAGCGTTGGCCAGCCTTAAGCCGCTATCTGGATGATGGCAATCTACCGATTTGCAATAACTGGGTGGAAAACCAGATGCGCCCCTGGGCGTTGGGACGTAAGAACTGGTTATTTGCAGGTTCGCTGCGCAGCGGTCAGCGAGCAGCCAATATTATGACATTAATCCAGTCAGCAAAGCTGAATGGGCTGGATCCCTATGCCTATTTAAGTGATGTGCTGAAAAGGTTGCCGACACATAAAGTGACTCAGATTGAAGAATTGCTACCACACCGCTGGAAACCTGAACCGAATTAAAAAATAGGCATGGGGTTCAGCGGACGCTTACTCTACGTAATATCTAGCTTCAAAAGTTCAGATGGATCTATGCGCTGACGGAATGAACATGCGAGTTCTTTTACAATTTGATTTTGATATTGTTTGCGGTCGAATGTGTCAAAAGCTGAAACCTCAATTTCAGGATCAGTGATTGCATTTAGAAGATCCTTGGTTGCATTGAGTGATGCTGTAGGACAAACATAGATAAGGTTAAGCACTGAAGTACGAAGCAAAATATCTAATAAGTGATATTTGGGCGGTTCCAGTTCCTTATCTACATTAGAAAAGTAGTTCACAAGATAAATGTCATTTGATAAATGCAGATTGATATTGTCAATGAGATCTTTGGTAACACCGTCAAGAATGCCATTCACCTTCAACAAAAGTTCAGTGTTTTCTATGTCTTTAATTTTTTGCGTATCGACACGTTCATTAAATAAGTTGTTTAGATTTCTCAAAAACTTTGGTTGTGGCGCCGTAGTTTCAAAATACATCTGATTTTTAATACGGTTCTTCATGTAAGTTTGGATCATCTTAGCTTCAGAAGAAAGAAACTCAATCTTAAACGTGTCGTATGACACTAGATCAATAAATACTTGCTGGCCAGCACCCGACTTAATATCAAACCAGTTCATAAAAATACTGGCTTTGAGTGATTTCAATTGTTTAAGAATAGCCGTCTTCTCAAAATCATTCATATTGAAGTAGCTACTTGAAAAAGTATCGAGATAAAACTTCCATTTATCTTGCACTATATTCCACGCTTGATTAATAGAAATGATTGGAGCATCTATAATTTCATCTTTGATGAATTTTGACAGCTCATATAATTCATTTAAACGTGCTTGGTAGTTGAAGTCTTGAGTAATCACATTCTTTTCTGATGTTGTGGACTCAGAATCCTCAAGATCCGCACCAACCAATAAATAAGCATCGGTTACTTTTGGTGTTTCCTTATTTGACGGTGCTGGTACTGGAGCACTAGAAAGTTCAGTGGAAAAAGTTTCATCATCTTCCGCTGGCGTATACGGCGGTGTAGTCTCTTCATTAGGAGAACGTGCGTCTGTACGTTCAGCAAAAAAGTAAAACAATTCTTCTTGCGGTGCAACTTTAAACGGCGTCACATTATTATTGATGATTGCTTTTACAATATGGTTTGCCAGTTTAAGCGTGTAGGATAGGGCATGTATATAAAGCTCTAATGTTGCAAAGTTACTGGTATCAACTTCATTAGCACCAAACCAAGATAGGTTACGCAGTTCAAGCCAGCTCGTGAAAGAAGCGTGAGAGCTATTAAAACTTAGATCTACGGTCTTGGACAAATAGATAAAAACGCAAAACAAAAACCTATTTTTGTACTCATACTTAAATACATCAGAATCGGTCCAGATCTTATTCTCAATGAGAGCAAGAATGTAATTTAAAAGCTCATGGTGTTTAATCGAATCGATTAAGTTGTCTGGTAATACTTTTAGTTTATTAAGGTGTGGTTTTACAGGTGCATCATTGGATGGTTTAAGGAAGTGGTAGAACAAGTTAAATGTTTGCGTATCATCTATATCAATTACAGGTTCATAATCATCTTCATCTACGTTATTTAGATCCTGTTGAATATCGACTATTTGCCCGGTGTGACCTTCTGAACGGTCAATCTGGCAGATACTAAAAAGAACAGGCAAAACCCCGACAATATTACGGTTGTCAATTGTTTGATAGTGGGTATCAAAAAATATCGTATCAGCTAAAAACGTACCTTTATGATAGTTGAGAAAGAAGAATAGTACGTTATTTAAAGAACGGTGATTTTCACCAGAAGAGGTGTTAGAAGTAGCGTTAAAGTCATCGAAAAAAACTAAATTTGTATCCATCTAAAAATACTTTAAACCACACCCTTAAACTATTACTAATAAGCATATAAGTTTTAAGAGAGGGTTTAAAGTTAATTTTAAATATATTTAATGGAGTTTAAGACATGGGGCTTTGTAAGCGCTCTACATTTGATGAAAGGTCAGAAACATCTTGCTCTAAAGTCATTGCCTGGTCTATCGCACGTTTCATTAAATATTCTTGATTAATTTCTTTAGGCTCTTTACGAGTAGCATTCTTTTGTTCTTCTTCTAATTTGAAACGTTCAAAAGCGAAAATAGAACGAATAATACATAAGCTATCTTCAAGTAGGTCTGAATGCACTTTAGGAAAAATTAGATCAGGATCTAAATCAGATGCGACTTGGTTAAACAGCATAAATTGATCGCGATGTTCGATAAGAAATTCATCATATGTACCGAACTCAGATTCGATCATATCTGGACAATTTGCGAGAGTAGAGACTTTCGTATCTTGTGATAACAGAATTGAATCACCTGATGGCGCAACTAAAGCATGAATAGGTTGTTCTGCAATAGGAGCCAACAACACTACAGTAAATGGGCGTGTTTGGTTTTTCATGGTTAGTCCTAATTAATATAAAAAAAGCTTTGGCCAAAAAGTCTATTTTGAAATTTTGGTAGGTTAATGGAATCGAATAGAAGGTCCGTCTCTTTAGTACACTTCTGATTAATTAGATAAATGATATTTTGAAGAAGTGCAATTAATTTAAATGGACTGTTGTATTCATTGAATATGGGTGCAGCAATGCAAAGAGTCTTTTTTCTATCGGTTGATAATGCCCATGGGTTCACCAGGGTAAAGCTCACCTTGGCATTATTATGTTCAATTGGTCGTGCATAAATATCAAGAACATCGGATAAAGTAGATACCTTTAATTCTTTTGAAATGTCAGTAAGAATCTCACTGACTTGAAGCGCTGTTTTATCATGAATATCGCTTATAGTGATGCAAACACCACTATTACTATTCATTAAATTTGCATAAAGAACTTCAATAACCATGGACTCGTCTTTGGATAAATCCTTTAAATTGGCATTGACTAAATCTATGATCCGATCTGATTTTTGTTCAAGTTTAATTTGAAGCAAAAGCGGTTCATTCTTTTTTGAAACAGGGAGTACTTTATAATCGCTAAGATTGTAATTTAACCGCTTCATTTCAGTAATCAGTGTTTCTTTGGCATTATCAAAAAGCTTCTGATCTCTCTTGGTTAAACCAATAACAAAATTTGTAGACATGAGTATATTCATGATCCACAAAGCAGTAGATAAGGATAAAACACTATCCTTAACAACTTCTGAATCTGAATCAGAAAACCCAGATATTTGCTTGATTTTGTCGGTTATCGAAATCATGTGAACCCTTGTTTAATTCGGCATTTTCATCTGAAACTTTGTCAAAAAGATTAGTTTGATTAAGTACGTCTTGGATATTTTTTTGTGGATCATCACTGAGTAAACATTGGAATAGGGCGCTAATTAAAGTAGCAAGTGATGTTCCATAGTCATTGGTACACTTGATTAACTGGCCAGCATCTAAGCAAATTGGTGTTTCATCATCATAAAGCAAGTGTAATTCTGGTGATTCAGCATAAACCAACTTTACATGAGTATCCGTGATGATTAACTCAACTTCTAAGTACTCATTATTTTCAACAAAATATTTAAAGCGCAACATCAATGCATCATCGCCACGTTCTATATATACAATTTGTCGATCGGTCGTATTGGTATGGCTGACGAATCTATTCTCTTTTGTGATCTGATCAATGTAGTTCAAAAAGATGGTTTTGAGTGACGCACTTAAAATACCTTTGGCAGCGAGTTCACTTTTCAAGTAAGGCAGAAAGTTTTCAAGATTTTCATGCAATGGTTTTTGCATTCGATCATCTCCAATGGGATTAATAAAAGGGCATACACATCAAATGTACAGCGACTCAGTTATGACTATTTCGTTACAACAGTTACTTAAAAGACTGCAGACTGTTTGACTTATAAAACTGATACTTTCGCCACACTTTTAATTCAGAAATATCTAACTTGTTTCTAAATCAATATGGCTTTATTTGATTATAAAGCCACATTGAAAGTTTAAATATTTAAAAATTATTTTTAGTATATACCTAAATCTAAGATTTAAAATGGATCTAACTTTTAACTGGCAAACTTTGTTGCTTTGGTTAAAAGGGTTAAGTCTTCATGGAATTGATTTTTTAAAAACCCATAGTTAAAAACGTAACTAATAAAGGTGAAAAACTCTAATTGGTTCGGTATTTTGTCTTCAAGAATACTGACCTCTAATTGCAATGTTCCTGTTGCACGTTTCTTAGAATGAAACTTAAGACCATCAAATGTTTGACCGTAATAAGTTGATATTTCCAAGAAAACTAAACGGAAAAAATAAGGGAAGATTTGAGAAACAACACGCTCAGGATCATCAATTTGAGTTAAACGTCTACCGTTGTGATATTTAAACTTAATACCATCAGCCATACTTTTTTCTACCAACAGGCGAATATAGGCATGACTACGAGTAATCATGCTTTTAAGTGGCGTTTTTGCTTCATGAATATTTTCGTATTGCATTTAGTTATCTCACATCTCAAGTCTTAATTGGTCAGCTTCATTTTCTTTTTCAATCGAAACTTCAGCAATAATTTTTTGGGTATTTTCGTTTTGCAGATCTTGATCAAATATTTCATTCACACAAGTTTCGACTAATTGTTCAGTCAAGTTTCTGCAGATCTCAAACTCTAAACCTTTAGGTTGTACGGTAGGGTAGCCGTCAATTAAAAATGAGTTTTTCATTTCATTTTCATTTGAAACTTTAGAGTACAAATAAGTCTCAAAATAACGAGCAAACATTTCGGTACTGGTCGCGTAATACGGCGTTGCACGATTTTCAGCACTGTCGATATTTAAACAGTCCTTTTTATAACGCGATAGATTGTCACTAAAACGAATATCACCTACGTTAACTTCAACGTCTTGCGACTTATCAAAGAAGTTTTGCATTTGAGTATGAGGATTTTTAACTCCCTCAGGCATGTACTTCTCTACCAGGTTATAGAACTTGTATTTAGATGACTCTATCAAGTATTCAGATAGGTTTTGCGATAGTGTTTTTAAATCCACATTCGCTGCGTTCGCAACACCTGTAATTTTTTCTTCCAAACCGGTTGTAGGTAAATGATGTTCTGGCTGGCGCATATCATTAAGTTTTTGCTGATAGCGCTCAAACGACTTAAAGCTTATAGCATTAATGTCAGTGTTAATTTTAGAGACAATGACATCCACCTTGTCTTGAACTGTACTGAAGAAAGATAGGTTTGTATCAGCTTTATATTCACGCTCATACTTCTTCAAGTACTCTTCAATTTTCTCAAACTGACGGCGAATGAGATCTTCATAGTGCTTTTGGTACCAGTCAAAGAAGCTGTTTAAGGTTTTGCGCGTAGAATTAGGATAATTCTCTTTATTCTTAATCACTTCATCATGCATTGAATCAGCAACAGTGTGGTACGCCTTGATTGCAGTCTCAGCATTCTCATGAAGTACTTGACCGTAATTTTTCATTGGCTGAACTGGCTCATTCATCATCGCACGATGTACCTTTTCAAAAGCACGACCGGACTCAGTAACAGGGGAGTATCCAGCATCCAACATATTTGATAAGAAGTGTCGTGCACCTGGTATCTCAAAATTAGGGATGTCTTCATAATAGTCCTGAAGTACAGAACGATTCATTTGAGCGTGATTTTTATATACTTCCGCTTTTTCCAACATTCCCAAGTGTGCATCTAGCGCATGGCCATACTCATGAGCCAAACTTCCAGATCCGCTATCACGAGTTAAGTTAACCACGTTCTTAGACAGTTCAAAATGCGCTGCAGATCCTTTAATTCCGCGTGAAGCCAAAGCAACACCCAAGTTCAATAAACCATTGTTTGATTTAAAGCCCATGAGTTGTTTTAAGTCAGCCAATGAGTCATACACGGCATTAACCAACTGTTGAGCCACAGGACTAACTTTATTGCCTACTTCAACACCACGGATAGAAAAGTCATCTTTAAGCTTGAATGAATCCACATCGGCACCTTGGCGATGATCAGGACCAGTACGAGAGTAATTTAACAATCCGTAAATACTTGATTGGACTTTTTCAGTCACAAAGCCATTTTCAAGTTTTTTCACTTCACTGGTAAATGACGGCAAACGTGGTGCTTTAGGTGTATTCACAGCTTCAGTCGTTGCTTCTATAACTGGTGCAACAGGATCTTTAACATAAATAGGTGCAGATTCAGCTTTAACTAAACCACTTTCAATCGCACTTTTCAGAACGTATGGTTCAAGCACAGTTGAATATAAGCCAGTACGTTGCATGTTGCTGATCGCATCGCTCACATCTTTAGTGACTTTCGACTTACCGTAAAAATCAAAGATCTTACCTGTTGATAGAATCTCACTGAGTTCTTTATCAATCGTTTTTTCGATGATTTTCTCAAGCTGAACACTGATACCGCCTGTATGT
This sequence comes from Acinetobacter sp. WCHAc060006, assembly GCF_004209135.1. NCBI lineage: Bacteria > Pseudomonadati > Pseudomonadota > Gammaproteobacteria > Moraxellales > Moraxellaceae > Acinetobacter > Acinetobacter sp. WCHAc060006. The sequence continues at coordinate 50,545 of NZ_SGSS01000012.1, forward strand.
TCTGGCATAATGTAGTACTCATTCAAATTGCTAAGCAATTCGAAGTAGTTTTTGTAGTTGTTCTTGGTACCTTTACTATAAAGCCCGATATAGTCTTTACGTTGGCGATCAGTCATACCAAGACTTTCAGCAGATAAGCTTTTATTGTTTCTTACCGCATGAATCAACTCTTCTTGAGTATCTACCATCAAATTTCTGATGTTAGAAACAACAGCCACATACGCACGTAATTCTGTCGCTCGTTGGCTATCAAGCATCAACGCATTTTTAGAGAATAACGGTTTAGTTGGGCAGTAGTCATACATTGCCTTTACGAATATTTTGTCATCAATACCGAGTGGCGTATTGGTGTACCAAGCTTGGAATTCTTTATTTGCAACGATTTTTGCTTTTCGATAGTCCGTAGCTGTTTGATCGGCTGATGTCGCTGAAATATATTCCAATGAAATGTATTCACCGTAGCGATCTTTATGTGCACCGCCAAACTTGGCACCTACATCACCTAAGTACATAGCAGGGGAGTCACTTGGCTCTACCTTTACATCAACAGGCACATATTTGTCTTTTGGTACCAATTGATCGATAAACGTGAAGTCAGTAAACACACGGTTTTGAAGTTGTAAGACATCTTCAACTGAGCGCATACTTTTAACAGGAAAAACGCACAGAGACTTGTAATCACCGTGAATATCGGACTTATCACCAAAAAGTTTAACCGATGCATATTCATTGTCGGTCGATGGCTTGATGGCCAAAAACAATTTGTGATTTTCAGTTTTGATATACGGCTTTATGTGTGCGGTTTGATCGTATAGAGCACCAAGCGTATTCGTAATCAAAGTTTGGAAATGCAAACTTGCTAACTGTTTATTCTCAAAGTCAGTTTTGTGTTTAATCTGAATTTCAGGCAAGTTAGATAGTGCTAATTGCTCTAAAGTGGTACCGAAATTAACCTTAGATTCGATAGCATTTAAGATTTCGTGACTAAACTGGTCTACATCATCAAAACCAGTAATCAATTGATACTGATAGTCATGAGACGGTATACGAAGAAGCACGGCAGTTAATTGAGGCTCATAGTCCGTATCAACCATAAACAATTGCGGTGTTTCATCTTGTTGAGATGATTTGTTTAGCAACTTGTATTGGTGAACTTTAGGGTTGGAACCTACAAAATGCTCAGCATAAGCCTGTTTAATCGTATCTTGTAATGCTTTGACATGCTCAAGCATGACGGCATTGACTTCATTTAAAGCGGTTAAGGTTTTATATTTTTCTGCAAACGCCTCATTCACGGCGATCTGCTCTAACATAAATCTAGGCTGAATATCCTCAAGTTCTGGATTACCTACACGGTTTAATACAACACTAAATTTGAGCTTATTAATGAACGGATCAGGTTCACCATTGATACCATTGCTAAAAAGTTCTTTAAGATCACTTTTCTGAAGTTTAGAGTTCACCAAATCAAACGGATGAACTTCTTCAAATGCCTGAACATCAAAAACTTTGGTTAAGTTTTTAGGCATGATTGCTGTCTGGCCATCTACATGAGCGATAACATAGGTGTACGCTGGAGAGATGTTGCTCAGAAGCTCAGTGACTTCATTCGGTTTTTTATCGTAGCTAAGATCCTCAAACTTTTCGTATGTTGCAGAATTAAGATTGCTGATGAAATCTAATTTAGAGTTGAAATTAGATGGATGATCAGAAATGTACTGGAACATCTTGTTTGGTAAAGACGTAAACACTTTATTGATTAAAGTTTGCTGACTATCTTTAGCTTTGAAGAAGTTGAGATCTGACTCGTAATATTTTTCAAAAGTGAACTTAGCTGGAGGCATAAACGTCATGCTGTTGCGTGAAGTCGATAACTTAAACAAAGCATTCGCAGACGTTTTAACCGCATCTCTATCATTAAAGCCAGTAGCCTTATGTATATTGGCATCTAGGGAAACTGAATGCCCAATAAACGGCGCATTTTTGTCTTTATGATTGTAGAGGCGTATATACTGAAGATCATTCTTTTGAAACACAGTTATAAACAAATCATGATCAGGGATCTTGATTGCGCCGTGGTGATCTTCATAGTGCTTTACAGCATTTTCTAGCTGAGTGTTAAAGTATTCAGATTCACTATTGAACTGTACGTTCTCTTCTTCAGCTGTTAGAGAAAAATATTTAACGTTATTCTGAAAAGCTACATTAGGTTTGAGAAGATCCTTAATCACCTCAAATTCTTTTTGTACTTCAACATCAAATTTGCCAAAAACTGTACGCTGATTAATATCAATCAGGTTCAGATAGTTGAATAGCTGAATGTTGTTGTAGTTGTGGTTCGGTAGGGCAGTTTTGTTTAACTGGAGCTTACCATCTTCTAACTGCATGCTTTGGACTTGCTTCAAGTCATCTGCAGTCAGCTCTACACCAAAGACTTTCTTAGTTTCTTGTTTGAGCTCTTTATCTTCACCAGCAATCACTAAGGCAGCTAGTTTTTGTGCCTTGTCATAATCGCCATCTTCTAGATATAGGGTTTTTTCAACAAAATACTTGGCAATGTTCGCATACGCTTGATTTGTTGCTTTGTAGCCATCGGTAGACAATGAAAAATGTTTGTTTTCATCAAATTCATTTGATTTAACGGTTTTAACTTTTAAATCGTCAATGTCACCCGTTGGTTTAATCTGAACATAGATTTCATCTGCAGCGAGATCCATGTTCGAGACAAATAAGGTCGAATTTTTAGAATAAAACTGACGTTCGATACTCGACAACAGATCCTTTGCATCTTTACGGTCTTCTTCCATGTCAGACTGCATATCTTCAGCAATCGACTTGATGTTTTCGCCACGGTCATCCTTTGTGATAAATGACCAGTCTTGTTGCGGATATTTGGCTGTTAATGCCTTTTGGAAGCTTTGAACTTCAACAAAGCGATTGAACTGACGGTCCAGACTAAACCCATCTGTATGTGATGAAGTTTTAGCAAGAATATCCTCAGGAACAGAATCAGATTTAGTCTTACGATTGAAGTTTTCACTTGCATTTGGCACCAATAAATTACGGAATAAAATCTCATTTACACCGTTCTTTAAGAATGACGCACTTTTAGTTTGTGATAGAGATTGTTTTAAAAATGCTTCATCAAAGTTTGATTCATCAAGAAGCCGAGTAAACTCTTCAAAATACGCTGAAGCTAATTTATCGTTATTAGCAAGATCAGCCGTGCACAGATCGCTTAACTCTAAACGCTGTACATCTTGCTCTAGCTCTAAAGGCGCAGAAAAATCACCAGCAACAAAATCATTGATATTTTGCTCAACATAATTGTTCGTGCGTGACATCAACATATCAACTGCAGTTTCATTATTCACAAATTCCTGAAGCTCAGGCGTGTTAATTGAAACCAATTGATTGTCGAATTGCTTAGATAGTAATTTGAACAGATCCGCTTTATGTTGATTGCTTTCTACTTCAGATTCAAAACCTACAAATTTGCCGTTTTCATCTTTAGCGTAGTAGAAGCTGTTTTTATTAAACAAAAAGGTATTTGTTGCAGACGTAATGCCAGATACCAAAGTTTCACTTTGCCATAAGACTTTTTTAACTTCATTGTACTGTTTTGAGATCTCAACATTGTGTGTGTCGATTTCGTCAGAGATCGCTTGAATATCATCTACGCTGAAGTTTTTTGTTTGTGTAGCTGAGCGCACGACATCTTGAATTTCAGCATATTTCTGATTTAGATAATCACTATATTGCTTCTCAATTTGTTGAGCTTGTTCAGTAGCCTTAGGAATGACATAGACATCCAAGATCTGTCTAATTTCAAGCATAGACGGCGCGAAATCACGCACCTTGTCATTGCCTCTTGCATCCAATAATTCTTCAGGAAACTTTAAGAGCTCTTTAAGTACGGCAACATCATCAATTTCTGGAGTAGGGAGGTCATTTGCAATGTTGAGTAGATCAGACTCAGTAATAGATGCCTTCTCAGTTGCCTCAAAATTAACATCAAGGTCATTCAAGATCTCGTTAACATTTGATTCATTGAGTTGTTCTTCTAGTTTACGCTGTTTGATTTCAGCAGATTGGTGATCATAGAGCGCATTAAACTTAGGAACGATGTTTACAGAGAATTCAGAGAACTCTTGGCTCAGATCGGCAAAGAAAACTTTACCTGTTGGCATCTGGCGTACCATTTGTTGTAAGACATCATGGCGAAGCATGGCAGCGTCATACACCATCTTATCTACAAGGCGTGTTTCAATACCTTGTTTAGACGCCATCCATGTGCCGTGTTCATCTTTATAAAAAGCTGGAATACCTTGTTTAGCTGATTCTAATAGCTTTGGATACGGCAATTGCTGTTGATTAAACACACGGTCTATCACAACAAGATCAGAAGCTAATTTTTGTACATAAGCATCAACATCTTTAAAGCTCATGTTAAACATTCTGTTGCCACGGCCATGCTCAATCAGCTGATTAAAAGTGGACTCGTATTCATGAGCAAAATGCACCAGGTTAATATTGTCATTTAACCCCAATGCTTCATACGGATCATGAGCAAAGATTTCAGGAATATGGCGCAAGTCATCAATAATCAGTAACGAACCATCTTTTTCGTAATTGACGGGTACTGCAAATGGAGACAACTTAATTTTGGCTAGATTATCTAGACTTTCGCCACTGGCCATCGCCGATTCTTCATCTAGATAGACTTTAGAGAAGATATTTTCATAGCCATAATCTTGAAGACGATTAAAAGGAATTTTTGAAGACTGAAATTGAGCCAAGTAGGATTTGTTCGATTCCTGAAGACTGGTTTTCAGCGTATCAAGGATATTAGATCCATTGTTTAGCTTACTGACATACACTTCAGGGAAAGCAGAAAGGCGTTCGGTCGCTGATGCGAAGTAACTTTTCCAGTTCGGAATGTTCTTCTTAAACGGTAGATTGGTGAGATAAATATCTTCTTGCTTAGTCGGTACTTTCATATCGTTGGTAAACGCTGGAAAGACCTTCTGAAGATCGTTTAGATCGATACCAGACTTTGCCGGGTTCTTATAGTAGTACGCATGAATACCATCATCATTTTGCACTTCATAAAAATGGGCATCCATTAACACTTGTTCAAATTGCTTAGAACTGTTTTGTTCAATAGATTTTTTGAATTGCTCAAATTCATTAACAACAAGCATCGCCGTTTTTGGGCGAAAATTGTTGGCTGGCGATACTACAAGACGCGCACCAAGACCAGTTAAATTAGGCCATTTAACTTCATTCACTTTATAGTCTCCTACTTGGTCACATAGCATGATCCAAGACTTTAAAACGACTCTTACGAGTACTTATATGTGCTTATATTAAACTAAAAAATTAACTTTGAGGGAGGGTTTAGGCGTTATTCTTTAAAATAGTATATACCGAGTAAATAGCACTGTTTAAATACCTATCATTTTTAATAAAACCATCTAAAACCGTGCACTATTCTTTCTTTTTTTATAAATAAAAATGCCACCGTATAGGTGACATCTTGCTTAAAGCTGATGGTTACATTTTAACAAATTCGTTTTTAGCGAGTTCGTCTGGTTGGGTGCCATCTTCTACACCTACAATAATTCCAGTACCACGAATAAAGTAGCCACTATTATTCGGATATTGGACCAAGGTAACATTATGCTCAAGGTTACTTTCTAAAAAGGTAGTGCCGTATCCCCAAAACTTATTTAATCCTTGCCATGGAGCATCCTTAATATAATTGTTTTGGGCATATTGAATGGTGTATTGACCAATTGGAAGAGATATATTGACAGTTTGCTTTTTGGGTACCTGAACAACGGCTCGTAACCTTTTAGTGGCCTTATCTCGAATGATAAACACAGTATCAACATTTTGAGATTCCATTGAAACAGGACCAAAATGTTGTGTGTTTTCCATACTGGAAACATTAATCACTTCTTTTTTAAATGGCATGGCTGCACTATTGGCTACCATTTTTTGATGTTCAGCATAGTCTTTTGCCATTTGTAGACCGTTTTCAGGTTCATTCGGTTGGCCTGGATTGGCTGACTCTACTGATTGAGCTTGTTTCGATATTGCCCGTGTAGCACTTTGAGCAAAGAGATCGACCAATCCGAAATGATTAGCCACAGATATAATTGCAACTGCTAGACCAAAACCAGCAAATTGCTTTGGAATTGCTATTGCCATAGTGCCCCCTGATTCCATTTATAAGATTTAAATAAAAAAAAGATGCCACCCACAGGGGATAGCATCCAAGATCTCAAAATTGCTTATAGTGCCAATTCAGGATCGCTATTCTTTTGTTTGCTTAATTCTGGATCTGCTTGTACTTCAATGTTGGTCATGAGCTTAGTCCAATATTCATCGTATTCAGCTTGTGACATCTCATTAATGACTTCATTCCATTTAACTAGGTTCTCATGTTGATCTGTACCCGGTTGGAAGAAGTGCATTGCATTTCTGACATACTGCTGATGATCAGCAAAACGCAGTTCAGCAATATTTTCCTGAATATAGTCCAGGCCTTTCACCGTAAATTCGCGAATCTCCTTCATGATTGCATCTTTTTCTATACCATGCGGTTGAGTTACAGAAGATGAACCACCTTCAGGACATGGGTAAACAAGCCAATCATTACGCAAGTTCATTTCTGCTAAGGTCACTTGTAAGTACTGCTCACCACTACGGGCAAACATTTCATGTGCGGTCGTCCAATACGGCTTCTTAGCACTTGTTAAGCCCTCTAATACCATCGCATTTTTGTAGAAATCAGTTTTTAGCTGAGATTGATTAGTTGATGTTAAGCGATCGTTCGTCTGTAAGCTTAAAGAAATTAACTTTAAGTGTTCATCTGACAATGGTTTAGGGCTGTTTTCTTTGATGAAGTCGAGTGCACATATCGCAAACTGACTACGCAACATTTGTCGATAATCACGGAATACAACTGATCTAAAGACTGTACTGTTCGCTGCACCAAGTACTTGCGCTGCAAAGACACGATCATGATCAATTTCAGAACGAGATTGCGAGATATATTTGTTGAGCTCAGTCCGTGGGATTGGATACTCATTTTCAGACAAGAACTTATGCAAGCCTTGGGCAACGTGCATATAACGTCTATGTTGTATGGCGTCCTTTTGGAAAAGTTCAGGATCTTCATGACGATTAGCGAAGTTAATCAATGAAGATAGTTCAGTATGCAACTTGCCACGTTCCGCAATAAACGTATTAATTTTCTCTTTTATGCTGTCTCTATCTGGCGTAAACAAATCAACAATGTCAGGTTGATCTACCAATGTTTTATCCAAAATCGTTTTGATGCTGGTTTCATAAAACTTGACTTGATTCTCAAGATTCGTGCGAAGTACTTCTATCGAGTCATCCTTTTTCATTGGCAAGTAATACATCGCTTGATTTACTTTGGCTGCAGCTTGCAACAAATCTTGGTTAATGTTGGCATACTTCTCAGACTTAATGTTATTCAATTCTGCAAAACGAGTTAGATAAGGCTGTACGTTTTCCATCATCATTTTTGGTTGATTGCGTGTCATCGCACTAAAAATGAGATGGTCATAGGCATGGAAAAATTCATGACCAAACGAGCCAAAACCTGAATTCTTGGTTAAGTTAATCACACGGTTAGATGGCTCATAATGTGCCATCGCAGCGGAACGTCCACGCGAACCAAAAGCAACACCCAACATACCGTTAAAGCCAACAAATTTCGGATCTATATCAAGTGCCTTAGCAAGAGCGAAACAACCGTCATATGCGTTATTTAACGCGATTTGACGATCGCTCTGGTTCAAGTACTCGCCAAACTCTACGGCTTTAAATCCAAAGGTCGCTTGCAAGGTATGTGCTGTAACATCTTGGCCATTACGTGAAGCAATGTTTTCCGTCACAACCACATCACTGAGCTTGAATGCCTTACGCATAGTACGAGGCTTAGCATACTCTTTGAATAGGGCATCTAAGGTACTCGCCGTGTCATCTACAATGTGCGATACATTCTTTTCAGATAACGAGACTTCTTGAGTATCATCATTCTCTGCAGTTGCGTCTTTGGTTTTTTTAGCAGTTAACAGATCCATGACCTGTTCAGATAGACCAGCATCAGATCTGCTAAATAGCGTACTCGAATCTATAATGTTGCCACTTCTAAAAGTAACAGTCGCTTTTACTTTGTCTTGGAACGGTTTGGCATCAATCGCACTACGTATTTTTTTATAGATAGAGTAGGTGCCTTTAACTGGCGGTAACTCTTTCCTTAAATGATGAAGTGCTTCAGTGAGCGTTTTACGTGCTTCACTACTATCGGTTTTCGCCAATTCAGAACTAATAATCATGTCAGTGGCAGCATATTCAGCATAGCTTTCTACCAATGAAAATAATGACCGATCTAATGATTTAAACGCCGTGAACAGATCTTTGTCTTCATTCAAACGAACGTATAAATCACATGCATTAGGAATAAATTCACGAACTGTTTTTGCTTCCATTAATGCATCACGCATACTTAAAACAGCGTCATAGTATCCAGCACCTACTTTTTTAAACTGTTCTTCAGTGGCATTTTCAAGCGGATAACGTGGCTGATCATTCGTCATCTTACGTACAGCGTCAGTCAGCAAGTGAATGTAAATATCTCGACCAGCTTCTTTTGCTTGTAAAACCGATTCCTTTTTCCAAATTTTGTCACGCGTAATTAGGTTTTTGACTTGCAAAAGCGACATATCTTGAATCTGACTGAGCGATAAACGTGGACCATACAGATCCTTTTTCGCACCAGGCATTTTCATACCCGTATCTTCAATAAGTCCAACTTCAGAACGTGGCTCAGTGGCTTTCGGTTTGGTTGTTTTTGGCTCTTTTGGTGCTTCAGCTTCAGGCTTACCCTCAGACTCAAACAGTGATGTTTGTTCTGGAGCAACTGGCTCAGTCGGCTCTACAACTTCTACCGTTGTTTCCTGTACTTCTGGTTCAGTAGGCTTTTGAACTTCAGGCTCAGTTACGGTCGGTTCTTCAACCAATGGTTCTTGGGCAACTTCTACAACAGGTGCGCTTTGAACCATATGTTCAGGTTTATATACTTGATCGCGAGACTTAAATAATTCTGCTTTTTTGAATGATTTTGCAAAATCAGTAATTAAGAAGTTCTTAGAGTTCGGGTGCTTTGGCGTAGGAAGAATTTTATAGCCTTGATCAACAAATTGCTGATGTTCGGCATTATTCACAATGGCCAGTTTTAACGGAGCTTGATCATCGGCAACTTTAATCGCGAGATCGAACCGGTCTTTAGATTCAAGTAGCTTTTCACCAAAGGCAAAATCAATTTTATTGACCAATGTTGAAATATTAACAGCCACAATCTCATTAAGGCCTTTAACATCAATATTTTCAAAACTTGGTGATAATGGCACCTTGATTGTCTGCAGTATGTTTTCACGTAACCCAAGATCATTTAATACTTGGTCCACAAGATGCGCTTTTATCCCGTTTAACTGGAAGTCTTTAAACAATCCACCACGCTCGTTGAATTTAGCAAACTGCTCAACATTATCAAAAACCCGTAATTGATCATGCTGTAAAACTGGTGTGTCTTTATCTATGACAGAAATCACTAAATCAGCACCGTCATTGGCCACAATAATTTTGGAGCCGTTTTCAAACGCTTGATCCATTTCTTTTTGATGGATGTAGTCGGTAAAGACGTTCATCAAATCAACATTGGTCATCACATCATTGCTTTTCACAAAATCGATTAGATCTTGTTTCGCCGTTGGATCGATGTATTGATTATCGGCATCACGCAAAGTTAATGCCTTGTAATCGTCCAACTCAGGGTTAAACAATACCTTTTCTTTAAGGTGTAGGTTTTCGATCGACTGGAAGATCTGATAGCGTTTTTCTAATGAGTCGATCAAGTACTGCATTTGCTCTTGCGTACTTAAAACTGAATCATTGCTAAGCGTCAAAGCTTTAAACAGCGCCTTATCGTCTGCAGCTAAGTCATTCAGACTTGATTTAACGATTAAGCGATCGGTAGACGGAATCTGTTCACCGCTGAAATATAAGTTAATCGCACCGTGCTTTTGTTCATCAGCTGGTGAAACCGTGAGATAAAAATTTATCTCAGGAAACTCAAACTCTTTGATACGTTCTGGATTGGTGATAATGCTTAAAAGAGATCCCGTTTTTGTCTCGAGAGATTTATTTTTTAGTGCCGTCCATTCTTCAATAGAACGATTTTCAAATGACTGCAGTAGGGCAGAATTGATTAAATCACGGTTGAGGTTAAATCCATTCTTGAGTGAGTCTGGAGTCGATTGTAATGCTTCAAGCACAAGCCCATGTTTAAAGAGATTGCCAAAGTCATTTTCACTGTTAACATCGGTCTTTTCAAGTGGCAAGAAACTTGATGCATGCTCATAGACATTCTTAACTTCAATATCAAGCTTTAAGCCTTTTTCATATTTCGGTACCGCTTCCTTGGTCAAAATACGATTAAGAATTACATTCTTAAGGTCATCATAGGTCAGCTTGTTTTTGCTGATCGGATTAGAGCTCAGGATATGTTCAAACGAAGAAGCACCATTAATCATAATGGTTTTTTGCTTTTGTAATGAACTAACCTTTTGACCTAGATCCATCGGCAGTAAGCGAATGAAGTTCTGATCAGATGCTATCGTACTGCTATACACCGCCAAAGAACGTGCGCTAACTTCAGGCTCAACCATCAAAGCGTTACCTTCAGCTAGGTAGGTTTTTACCGCTTCTTCAGTCAACGTGACGACATTTTCAATTTTCGAGTCTTTTGGCGCCGTGACTTCATTGTAGGTCGGTGTTAGATAACCTAGTGCCATCAAAATATGCTTGTGCTCATTATTAATAATGGCAGTAACCGCTTCAGATTTAGACTCTTCACCCACGGCATTTTGATAAAAGTCTTGTAGATAGCGCTTATACGCCATACTTACCGCGACCTTTTTATTTAAGGCAAAAAGCTGTTCTTGTGTATTTGAGTTGAAGTGGTCTTTATGTATCACCTTAGGCAGATAGTTTTGAAAGCTGTCTACCACATAGATTTCATCTTTTTCGAGTGTTTCTTTTAAAGACAAAACTTCATTGGTCGCAGCAAAAACAATCGCGTTGGCCAGTGCATTACCAGGATTCGTGCGTACACGTAATTCCTCATTTATCGCATGATTGAGTTGCGACCTAATATCAGGTAATCGGTTAAGGATAGGGGAGTCAGGATTGTTGCCAATATTGCTACTCAGCTCAGAAAGCACATGAGCCACATCGATACGCTTATTAAAACCCTTGTAGTTACCGTCCTGTTCTAACAGGTTATAGAATCGCTCTAAGCTTTCATCCGATAAATATTGTGATGCAATGCTATGGGCATCACCATCACCAAGCGCCGTAAATTGGCTATTAATACTATGCAGTTGTTGAAGAATACGAGGCATTTGCTGATGAAATGAAAAGTAGTTTTTACCTACATTTTCAGCACTGGTCGCAATCATGTCCTCAATACTGTTATCCAGCACTGATACAGCATTCGAGAACACCATATCGTTAAAATCTGGCATTGCAGATTCTTGAGATGGTGAATATCCCAAAATAGAATATTCAAACTTTTCGACTGCAGATAACTCTTGATCTTGTTCATCATAATAATGAACCACATCAAACTGGTTAACAGCTTCATTCCAAAGCCCGTTAGGTTCTTCACCTAGATCAACGTTGAAATGATAAATGTCAATGTCATTTGAGGTGTGAGTAGCTTCAAACTCGTTCGCCTCATCCAATAGACGTTGCATTTCATCTTGCAATTCATCATCGGTGACAACGCTTTGTAGGAAGTTATCCAGATCCGTGCCGTATTCTTCACGGTCTATCACTGAATCAAAAAAACTATCATAAAGATTGTTCAGACGCGTAGAAGCAATGTTTAACTGACTTAATGCCAATTCCATTTCATAAGCTTGATCGTCATAGGCTTGCTGATCCAAAACATACGCATTTTCAGTAGCAACAGCGACTTGAATCGCAACCGCTTTTTCAATACGCTCACTGATGGTATGTGTTGCTTTCGCTTCAACAATCGCTTGACGTTCTTCTTTGAGCTTTGCAATTTTTTGTAGGTATTCTTGCTTAATTTTTCGCATTAAAGCGAGTTTAGTCAAAGAGTCCTTAATGACTGGTTCTGGAATGTTCGGCTTAAACTTGGTGTGTCTAAAAAAGTGATCAATTCGATTGAACAAACGTTTTACTGGAACCTTAGGTTCAGGCGGTATGGTTTGCTTAATTTGATTGAGATCCAAGCTTTCTAAACTTGTACCGATGTCATCCAAACTTTCAGAAATTAATTCACGATCAAAACTGCTATCACCAATAGAGTAGGGATCAAATGTTCTTAAATTATTAATATTATTTTGAACGCTTTGAATCAGGTCCTTAATCTTATCGGCAAGGTCGAATTCTTCTACATCTAAAGTTTGGTTGTTGTATTCCCAAACTTTCCAATCATTGTCCACCAGCTGTAACGCAGTTGTTTCTATACCAAATGGTGCCAATGCTGACGGAATGCTGTTTTCTTCGTATGAATACAAACAGTCATTGATTTTCGTGACTAAGGTTTGAAGCTTGATCAATCCTTGGTGATTAACGGCATGATCATCCGATCTGAGCGCATTCACAATTGGATCAATGCTCGTATTCAGCCCCTTATTCAGCTCTCGAATATCAATAAATTGCTTCGGTAAGCTGTTATACGCTGGCCATGCTGGATGTGAAGATATTTTATAATTGGTCAGCTCAGGGATTTGCGTAATATCTTTTAGGGCAAGTACTTCACCGCCTGAATTAACCGAAATCACTAGCTGTTTGCTTAGTTCAATAGGCTCTATCGTATCTTCTATGAGTCCAGCATTTAGCGCTGCTTCTTTATCAACATAATAACGAGTCAGTGTTTTATCTGCTTGGTACCCGTAATTGTCTAAATCAGCCAACGGCAATGGATCTACTGACTGCAGTAATGTCGGTAGCTTATTCCAGCCTAAATCTGCTTTATTGAATTGTTTAACCGCACCCATAATGGTTGTATTTGGGGCAAACGGTTTTTGCTGTTTTGCTTGGTAAAGCACAACGGACTTTTGATTATTGAGTTCAAATAGGGATTGCCACTGGTTTTTTTCAGCACTACTCATTGGGTTTTGCAGATATATATCTGACATATCCATTTCAATGAGGTCATTTTTAGAGTCGTAAGGAAAAACAGATTTTATGTCAGCAAGAGAGAGACTATCTTGCGAACTCTTATACATAAAACTAAGGTCGTTATTTTGCTCATTGGTGATATAAACAAACTTTCCAGTCTGTTTTAAACCTGTTAAGAAGCTGTTTAAGGATGTGTTCAACTTTTTCTCTAAAAGCTCAACATCTTTAATCTTAATAATGGCTGCTTGGTTTCTTAAATCAGTTTTAGGGGTTACTACAAGTTGAGCGCCAAAGCTACTCAGATCCAACCATTTCTTTTTAGTTGACATATAAACTCCATGGCAATATGTATAAGCATCTTTTAATTAAAATATCAAAGCACCATCGGTTACTTTTGAACGGTATATACTAAAGATTATAAGAGAATTTATATAAAGAAACTATCTAAAAGGGTTTTAAACAAAGAAAGGGATGGCTTAAAACCATCCCTTTTTTTTAAGTTTTTTTCATTATCAGCCTGATAATGAAAAAATCAGGCTATTTACTTGCCATTGCTTGTGAAAGTGCAATCCTACGAATGTTACCCGTAGACTTAGAACGATCAGTCACTTCAATTGAGCCGTCAGTTAATTTGCTTTCAGCAGAAACTAGCGCAGCCAATACCGCTTCTTTACGTTCATTTGACTTGTATTGTTGATATTGCAAGTTCAAGCGTTCAGTACTTTGAATTAAACCATCGACCATCAAACCACGTTCATCTTTAATCGCTTGTGATTTAGCAAAGTCTTTGTAATCTTGCCCTGAACCTAAATAACGAGAGACACTTTTTTCCAAGTGTTGCATCGGTGCAAGTTTGGTACTTGAATCATGACTATTGGTACCACCACCAGCAACAGGGGAGTATTGCGCTTGAATTGCTTTCAAAGAGGTAATTGCTGGAGAAGTTAAAGCATCTTTCGCCAGTTTAGCCATCACATAATCTTGACCAGCAGATGTTTTCGCAATTCTACCGTCAATTGGAGCATCAGGTAGACCAACCATGTTGTTGATCAATGCATTTTGAGCACGAGCCATCGCCGTGTCTGGCGCTGCAGTCGTGAATAAAGTTGAAGCTTGTAAACTTAGACCAGCATTTTCACCAGCAGCACCACATAGTCCAGACGCAGCCTGAGAAGTGGTACAAAACTCATTATGAGCTTGTAACATAGCTTCTTGTGCTTTGTGAGGGTTCATGTAGACACCAGGCGCAGCAACCACTTCAGAGCCAACTTTATTTAAAATTGAACTATCAGCAGATTTATTGTCTTGTTGAGCTTGTTCACGATCGCCTAAAACTTCACACGCTTTAAATGCTTGGCCATGTGCACCAAACTCAAATTGAGCTTTTTTCATTTGCTCACTTTGTTTAACAGCTTGGTACGCCGTTACAAGACTTTGTGCGTTTTTATGTGCGTTATCTGAAATACCTTGAGCAGATACAGCCTCTTGTTTCGTCAGGATCTTAATCGCTGCCGTCACATCATCTTGTTGCTTTTTAATGCCCAAAGATAAGTTTGTGTCCAACGCACGTAACGCAGCGCTTTCCACCGCATCAGCCTGTTGAATAAGCATATTCAAGGTATTTACTGCCATCGGGTTGCCCACGGAAGCACAGTAATAAGCAGATGCAGAACCGCTAATAATGGCGAGGGTTAAACCGAGTGCACTAATTTTTGAACGAGAGCCGTGCGCTTGTGGCGCTTTCATAACTTTACGTGATGTTCTTTTCGGAGTACGCATTATTTAGTCTCCTTAAAATTGAGGCATAGTTTGTGAAAGCTTAACTTTCACTGACTGGCCGTATTTCGTTTTCACATCATCTTTTATCGGCTGAGATTTCGCTAAAAGTAATGCAGACAATAAACCTTCTTCACGCAAACTTTGCTTGTAAGTTTGAAGATCTAAATAAACAGAAACGCCGTTAATGATATTGGCTTCTTTAAGTAGACCGCGTGGATCTTGCATCGCCATCGCCATTTGCCATTTTTTAGCTTCAGGACCACCGTAGTAACGTGCGATTGTTTGGTCGATCAAATCGTTGGCAGACACCATTTTGCCGTCAATATCTTTGAATGATTTTGTATTTTGCGCGTCAATAACCGCCAAGCTATACGCTGGCATAGCAAGTAAAGCTGTTTTTTGGTTGGTTGCTTGCAAATAATCTCGACCAGCTGGAGTACGTGCCGTTGCATTAGACAATGATTTATCTGGTGTACCTAAAATGTTTTCACGCACGTAATGTCTTGCAAGAGCTTCTTTTGAGCCAGGTGCAACAGACTTAAACAGTAGGGAAGCATTGGTATCGCCACCCGGTAATTTAGACAACGTACATTGACCAGCTTGTGCTTCAGCAACCGTACAGAATTCAGCTTTATGCACGTTTAGGCGTTGATTAATCACTTCCTGTTGAGAGCCAACTAATTTACCGCCGACTTGAGAAGTTTGAGTCGCCATATCAGCTGCTTGATCAATCACTTGACCAGATGCACTCGACATATTTGTATTTTCAGCCAAAACCTCACAAGACTTAAAGCCTTGACCAGTATTGGCGCCATAAGCAAATTGTGCTTTTTTCATGGTATCTGACTGTAAAAGCGCTTGAATACCAGAGGCAATAGTTTGGGTGTTTTTAGTTGTCGCATCGGTAATTTGGTTAGCAGCTTGCGCCTTTTGCTTCACCGCAACTTTAAGCGCTGCAACGATGTTTTCAGTCGAATCATCTAACTTTCTACGGGTACTTTGAGATACTTGTTGAATATCATTTGCTTGGTTGCTTGCATGCTTAGGAATCTGAGAAGACATCTCGCTCATAATCGTACCCAAACCAACCGTAGCCCATTCAGCAAAAACAGGACTACTAATCACCAAAGTTGCACCTAAAATGACAGGTACAAACTTTGATTTTCCTTTAGGCTGTCTTAAAGTATTTTTACGCTTTCTCATAGTCATTACTCAAAGAATTTGGCTGAAGCATTGGAGTTTGGTGTAGTGCGTTGCATCACATTATTAGCCACCGAATAGTTAGCCAGTGATGAAAGAGTACTTCCAGCCATGTATTTATTTTGAAAATCAACGCAAGTTGATGAAGAGCATTCCATCAATCCGACTGGAACAACGTTGTTAGATGCAATTGACGAGTAGTTCAATGCAACAGTCGCTTGCTGTTCAGAAAGTCGAGAACGAGAAAAAACAAAAGCAGTATCAATGTCGCCATACTGCAGACCATTTGGAATCAAATTACAGACACCCATTTTTGCTTCTTCTACGCCACACGAGGTCGCCAAGTGAAACGCATATGGTGAGGTTGCTTCATCTGTTGAATTTGAGAAAAGTTTCCCTGAAACATCTTGCATGTATTTAGAAACGTTAAAGTCTTTTAAGTTTCTATTGAGATCGGTTTGTTCACGTTCTTCAAGAGCCGTACAAAAAGCTGAATCAGGGAGGGCAGCATTCGTACCAGAATTTAAAATCGCTTTTTTGATCTCAATATTTTTATCGACACTTTGAATACCAGCAACGATCATTTCTGAATCACGCGTTTGGTTATCAACAATTTGATTTGCACTGACCGCTGTTTGTTGAGTAGATACACGCACAGCAGAACGTACCATCAATTGCTGAGCTTGTATTGCAAGCTCAGAAAGGATAGTGCCAAGACTAAAAGCATTGGTAAAAAGTGGTACGGATAATAGACCAACCGTTAAAGTACCCACCGCAATTGCTTTAACAGGTGAAAACTGATTAACAGTAATTCTTCTTTTACGCAGATTATTTCTATTTTTCATACCACCCCCAACTTAAGAGAAAAAGTCTTTAATTGATTGGGTGACAGAAGTAGATTCTGAACCTGAAGTTTTTGCGTTAGACGGTGTGCTAGTACTGGCTTTTTGATCAGTTGAATAAGAAACTGGAGCAGTTGAGCTACTACCATTGATTGTATAAGTATCTCCACCCTCAAAAGCACCGCTAGGCATAACTAGACCAGGATCAAGTTTACCAAGTTGACCATTCACAGCAGTACCAAGCGCACCCGATACATCAGTATATTGACCAGCTTTGTTGATTTCACCTATAACATCATTCAATGGGCCAACAAGTTCAGTACTTGCAGTTTTCATTGCGTCACACGCTTTTTTAGTCGCGTAATCGACAACCATTTGTTGCGCTGCATTGATGATTGTATCAAGTGATGGAATAGTCACAGAAAGGTCAATGATTTTACCGATGTCAGCAAAACAGCCACCTTGACTAGCTGGACTGAACATTTTGTTAATATCGATTGGACGACCCCAAACCGTCATTTGTAGATCTAAGTTGTCTTTAACGACTTTACCGATCCCATCAGTTGCACATGATTCAATATTGGTTTGAATGTTTTGAGCAGCTGCTTGTTCACCTTTTTTAACCGCCATGAAGTTGTTTTCAGCAGCAGTAGAGTTGAATGACGAATTAGAACTGGTAGACGAATAATATCCGCTATTTGAATTCGACAAAGGCGTATCACCACCAGAGCTACTTGCAATGGTCGATGATGTTGCGATGTTTAAGTTACCCATGTTTTGAGTATTACTGGTAACAGAAGCAACGGAACTTTGTTGAACTGCAATAGCACTTGAACACCCAATAACGGTAGCAACAAAAATGCTTAAAGCACTTTTAGTTTTAAAAGCTGGCTTAACATTTTGTAGATTAGGGTTAGTCCTTAAAGTCTTGCCCCGAACTTGTTGTAGCCTTTTAGCTTTCTTGTGATTGTTACGCATATCTAGCCCTTTAAAAGAGTTATGATTAATGTTTTTTAGAAGCAAGTTCGCAAAGCACTACAACATCTTTTACTACAGCTTCACTACTTAAATATAAGGTAGCTATAAGGTGTTTTAACTCATATATCCTTTTAGCGAACTTATATATAGAATCATAATACCATTCTTCACCATATTGTAGTATATACTTCTCATTGGTTAAACATAGTTTTATGAATTCTTTTAAAATAGGACGCTTAAAAATAATAGCTGTCGTAATATATATAAACTGAGTACTAACCAAACACATTAAAGTATTAATTAGCTCTACTTCCTCTTTTAAGCATTCCTGTAAAACCGATGGCTTTAGGGTTTTAGAAAAACCTTCCTCAGTCACAATATCTTTTAAAAAACCTGAATCCGAGTACTTATTTTTCAGAAAATTACTTAATTCATGCACGTTCTTTAAGTAAATATTGATCTGATCTTTAGACGCAGTTTTGAAATGTTCCTCTACACGTTTTGGATCGTTTAACGTGATGTCGAGCATTTCAGATTCATTATTTTTTTGATTTAAAAGCACAAAAGCGGTGAAGCTGGTAACTTTGCGTGTTTCGCCAAGATAGCCACTACTGCAAGCATTCAAAAAAACAAGGCAATGCTGTTCAGTAAGATACAAGCCGTATTCTTTTGGTGTACCTGATTCAAAGAAATTGAGTGAACGCTTATCAAAATGAAAAGTGTTCTCTAAGGTCTGACAAAAGTAGTTAATAGAGTGTACAAAAGCTTCTGGTACAAAGGTTGTAGGCTCTTGAGACAATGCTATGTTTTGGCTTTCTATGCTCATTCCCACGATTTAGTCCTCTTTGAGAGGTAGGGCGTAATAGCCCATTTGACTTAAAACACGTAAAGGAATATCAAAGTTAAGACTTTGCGTTAGACCAGATTTAGGGTTAAAGGTTTTAGCTGAAGCTATAAACAAAGTTTGCTCATTAATAAACACTTGAATGCTATTCGTGACTTTTTGTTCATCAAGTATGACGCCACATACAATATCTAATTTCACATCAAACGTATAAGCATCCATTTGAACGTCTATTGATTCCCAATCGATCGTCATGAACAAGTTTTGGTTTTCAAATTCCAAATTACCTTCTTCAAGAGCTTTATGGATTAATCCCTTTTCTAATAATTCCAAGTAAAACGCATGTAAAGGCGTTGCATCTGCAAAACCATGAGGATTAAACGGCGTTCTTGTCGGTTCAGTGATTTTAGTTTGAATCATGTTTAACTCCATTAAAGGGTATTTAGATTCTATCTTAAAACACCCTAAATGTTTTTATTTAAAATTAATTAAAACCCATTGCTATAAGTTGAAGCGCTTTCTTTAGTTTTAACGTTTTCAAGATTGCTTTGCGTAATAGTATCTTTGTAATGCTGACTAAACGTATTTTTACCCGTTTCGTTTATGTTCTTAAGCTCATTTTTAATGACCTTAAGATAGTCTTGATATTTTGGTGACTGTTCTACATAAACTTCGGTCGCTGCAATTGAGAACATGTTCTTATCATTGGTTGCGATCGGAAATAGGGCAGTATAGGAAGCATCTTGCTTGAGCTGGTCTACAGTTGTTTGTTGCTCAATGATCTTCGCCTGATAGTCCAACAATGTTTTATTGATATTTTCATGACTATGGATAACGAAATTCAACTGTCTGTCATTCGGACGTTCAAGGGTAAACGGCTGATCGATACCAGAAAGCTTATTACAGATCTCCATATTGTATCGGTAGGCTTCAAACGAGTCTGAAAAGTGATTAAAGTCTTTTCGGAGAGCATTATTGTTTTCTAAGTCTTGCTGAAAGTCTTGAAAGCATTGCAATACATATTCATCTTCATTTTTCTCAACGAATAATTGAGCGATGTTGGAGCACTGGTGCCGTTCGCAGAGATCCGCAAGCTTTTGAATGCTTTTAACCTCATTTTTCTTTTCTAAGATGTTGCGTAAATGTAGCTGAGTTGCCCGATACTCTTGCATCAACATATTGTGATGCTCGACAAATAGCTCATAATCGCTTTTAAGGTACGGACTGGCACCTTCAATCTCACGCTCTACCTTTTCATGCTTAGAGTTGGTTTGAACACGCTCACGCGTGGTATTCACTGTATTTTGACCAAAACCACCTAAGATTTTATCAAAAGCAATCATCGCATCGATGTCGCCAGTTACGTTTTTATAGAAATCCATGATTAACGCCCCAATGTTTGATCATTGTCATGATCGTTTCTACGTGCGACTTCTAAATCTATATGCTTATCAAGGTCACTCAAAAATTGAGATGTCGTATTTTTCTCAAGCTTTACTTGGTCTAAGTAGTTTTTAGTATTGAGATTCAAACCATCTTGGAGCGCTTCTAAGCGTAGGCCAGTTTTATCAAAATCAGCTTCAAGGATCTGATTCACTTCTTTGATTTTTTCCATGTCTTGCTGTTCTAGACGGTGTAACTTCACATCCTCATGAATCGCAGCGATATAGTGATCGGTTAAGATCTCTTGCTTTAAGTGCTGAAGCGCAATTTCCACGTTTCCTGTTTCGGCAATCACGGCGTTGAAGCTGTCAAAGATTTGACCTGTTTCAGCCGAGTTTCTAAATTCAACAATACGAGGCTCAACACTATTAAGGTTTACAAACTTGGCATCACCATACGCAGTAGGTAGTACTAGATGATCATCCATACATTCAAAAAGTTGCTTATATTCAGCATTCATAAGATTTGATGCTGCTTGAAGCTTTAAATCTTGTTGTAACGTGTCTAGGCGTTGGTTGAGATGTAGAAAGCTTTGAACATACATCTCGTTTTGAGAGTTTTCAGGCGCAACAACGGTTGAGGCCATACCTTTAACAACATTTTTCAGTTGCGTATTTTGAATCTGATCAGCAATTTGATTAAGCGCGTTAATGTGATCGGCTTTCACAAGGTTATTGTTTTTCAGTTGTTCAATAAATTGATTTTGTTCAATCACTTTTTCACTTTCCTTTTCGCTGAATAACGAATCTTTAATTTGTTGTTTCACCTGGTCCAAGTTAGAGAAGAGGTGAAGTACTTCTTGTTCATTGCTGTTATTGACTGCATTTAGCAATGTAACAAACACATCATGGCTGATTAGTTGTTGCTGATTATTTTCCGCATTCTGAAATTCAGCAATTTGACTACGGCTAATGACTTCAACACCAACATCATTGATATAGCTTGCGCCAATCGGGGAGAGTTGATTATCTGGAGCTTTTACGGCGTAGTACTCGCCTGATTTGCCATCATCTTTGGCGCATAGACCAATATATGTATTGCCATCTTGCGTAATGATTTTTGAACCGATGCTATTGAGTGCTGCAGAGGGTTGTAACGTACTCAAAGTTTGAATCAATTCTTTTTCGCGATTTTGATGAATTGCATTACTTACTGCCTGGTAAACTTCAGGATCTAAATAAGTCACCTGATTGGCAGATTCTTCATTGAGCGCCGTGACAGTATTCCACTCTAAAATATCTTTACGCGGTATCGTTGTAATACCGGCATTAATAATATCTTCCGTGGTAATTTGACGATCAAGGTTAGTAATGGCCACGGCGTTGTATTCGGGTGCAATTGATTTATGACCTTCCGAATCTGAAGTCAGTACCACGAATTGACCGTAATCCGTTTTCACCATGGCACCTACAACACTGAGCTTGCCTTCCAAAATCATTTTTGAAAGTTCAAGTTCACGTTCGGCAGATCTGGCATAAGTATTAGTCTGTTCTGCAGTATTGTTGATGGTATCGGCTTTGAGCTTGTCTAAATATTCACTTGAAAATTTACCAAGCGCATTTAACTCGTCTATCGGCTCGACAGACTCCAGCTCATACAGTGGAACGGTAGAGGATTCATTCACGATGTCTTTAAGATAAAGCACATCTTGTTCAGTGATATTTTCGAGATCTTCAATCACCGAAAGAGGCACAACGATCGCACGTTTATCCAGATTATCGGAAGCTATATCCAAAACAACCATATTGGTTTGGGTTGTTTCATCTTCATAAACCATACCGACAAACTGTTCAATTTCAGCATAAGAAACATTGTTGTGACGGTCTTTAAAGAATGCTTCTAAGTCAGAATCATGATCAACATAAATACTGTCATAAGGGTTCATTGGTTTACCGTCATTGTTTTGGTCTTGGCTTTGCGGTGCTGATTGAGTTGCCGACTGTTCTGCAGTATTGCCTTTAAACTTACCCAAAAGGTTTGAAAGTTTAGATTTGACTTTCTTTACTTGATCCGAAATTATTTGACCTGATTGATAGGCACGTTGAATAAACTGATCTTTGTATGAAGCTTTGGCTTCTTCAGTCATTTGTTCTGGATCTTGCCCTAATGGATATTCGGCACCAAGGAACATACGTGCTTGTTCTAAGTACTGAGAACAAATGGGTTCAAAAAAGCGACCTTCAAACTCATGGATCTTTTCAGACTTAATGCCTTCATGCAGTTCTTCAATTGAGAGAAACGTTACTTTGTCTTCAATCGCTTCTAAATAGAACGGCGTAATCGGGGTAGGTGCATCGCTACCTTCCACTTGAGGCGGTAAATCTGCTTCTTTAACTAGTTTGATAAATGGGGTAGAGGATTCAACACCTTCGACAGAATCCTTACCGACTACATCAATCACGATGTATTGTTCACCGTCAATGGCATAGACTTTACCGACATTTAGATCGAATTCTTCTAAGGTAACGCCGTCACGGTCTTTATTCAGTTGAGTGGTATATGGATCGTTTAAAAGAGGCAACATTTGCTCTTTAGAGATCGGTTTTAAAATATCGGCATTCTTACCAAGTTCAGTCAATTTTGATTTATCGGCTGTATTGGCAAGCTGTTCGGGTTGTTGTGCGTCTGGATGGTTACTTTTAACGGTAACATCAGGATTGATTGGTTTATCCCAAATGTTTTTCAGGTTATCAAGGCTTTTGTTCTTGTTGAACATGGCCATAATCGCTGCAATGATCAACTTGATTGTTTTCTTAACCAGTTCAATCATGACTGCAATCATTTTTGCACTGAGCGCAGCGAGTTCATCAGCGACCGTTCGTGGATGGCCGTGGCTATTTTCACGCGCTAAAGGAGGACGTTCGTTACCTTCCTCATTTCGCATATCCTTAAAGCTTTTAGAGGCAACGCTACTTGCAGCCAAACTTGCTTTGTCTTGTGGACCACCAGCAATGTTTAATGTGCTCTTTGGTGTACCTTTTGGTGCATTCGGATCAGCTGATTCAACATCTTCCTTTACTGTCTCTTTAGTCTTCTGATTTTCTTTATGTTCTTTCAAAAGTAGAGCAGCTTGTAACTGGTCGCTATGTTCACGGGTTTCTAATAACTGAATTACTTCCTTGGTTAACGTGTCCGTATTGAATTCAAGATAGTGAATCTCAAGTTGTTCAAGTCGAGCAGCTGTATGGTCGCTATTCACACGCCATTGATCCATGACGATAGATTTTGGCACTAAGCCAAGTTCTTCAGCTTCAATCCCACGAATTAAGCAAAAGTCACGCACTTGGCGCATCAATGCGTTAATTTGGTTTTTATCGGTTAATTCACCTGAAAAATAGGTATTCGGTGCACCCGTAACTTCGTTGTAGATCTGCTGTTTTGCTTCACGCACGACTTGGTTTTGGTTAATCAGGCCTTCAATCGCGAATTGACGATTACTCAGGAAGTTGAGGGCATTTTCTTTAGTTGCACCCTTCAGGCTTAAACCATAGTAGGGCTGAGTGATAAAAGATTTTGTCTCAAAGTTAAATAGGGTTTTTTCAGCCACTTGAACGGCTTCAAATGGATTCTCTTCTTTGGAAAGGAGGAAATCAGGATCATTGTCTGATAGGTATAATTTAGAGTCTGCAGTTGTATAAACACGGTCTTCAACTGGCAATGAACTGTTATTTTCAGCAATATTGCCTAATCCTTGGTCCAGTGCGTTTTTAGTCTGGATTTTATTCAGAGCCGCAATAAACTTAAGATCATCATCATTCTGCAGATCAAGCCCGATGTCTGCAAAGAATTCTAATTGACTGGCTGGCTCTCTTTGCTCAAGTGCATCAAATACTTTACCAATCAGAACAGGATCAAGTTCAGCTAAATCATTGACAGTGACAGCGGAAAGATCAAACGTGTTTTCAGGAATGATGGACCGTTCATTCTCGTAATTCGGGTAACTACTACGCTCATAATCACCTTCGTCAAAAAACATCGGTTCATCATCGTTCAACCGAGTATCTTCAAGAGGGGGAGCGTAATCATAATCTGGGTGCCCAGGAGGTACAGAGTTACCGCCCATAGGCTGATCATATTGTTCATACTGATCATACTGATTATTTTGATACCCATCATCTTGCATGACTGGCGGTTCTTCCATTAATGGAGGTTCAGATAGGGGATCATTGGGATATGGTTCAGACTGGTATTGTTGCGATTGATCTTGTGCAACATTGTTTTGTTGTGGCGTAGGCTGGATGGATTGAAATTCCACGCCGTCCAAACTTAAATCATCCCACTGTTCCAGGCCCTCATTGAAAGTTAATGATTGGCCGTCTTGCAGTTGATCAAGTGTTTGCTCGTCAAAATTATCTTGTTTAGGGCTTTGGTCCATATTTGATCCTTATGACAGGTGGCCTTCCTGGTTTTAAGAGTCCTTTTTAGAATCTGTATCAACATTCCAAATAAAGTCTTCTTTAAAGTCAGAATTAAAACCAGTTGTGATGTCTAATTCACTGTCAAAATCCACTAAATCTGAGTTATTAGAAGATTCCTCTAAGGGATTAGAGTTGCACATAAAATACCTGTATTTGTTTTTTAAAACGTCAATGTGATCGTCACGGATATGATACATGGTATATACGAACTAGACCACACGTAATTGTTATTCACGTATGGTCTGGTATATACCTTTTAAGGGAGGGTTTTAGAAAGATAATTGCTGGATTTCTTGATCGTTATCTAAGGTTTTACCCTTAGGTAACTCAGCCTTATAAGCTGGCTCTTCTGGAGGATTAAGCATACGGTTAATTTCATTTAAAAAGTAATCATTACCATCAGGAAGCTTAGATTTTAAATCCAAAAAGGCAGCTTCAATTTTGGTTGTACTGTCCAGCTCGTCAACAAAGCGTTCAACATCCTTGAGATCAAGCGCAAATCTAAACTCATTACGGCCTGGCTCAGTAAAGTGGATGTTCAACGATTCATCTGTTTTACCGCCTTTAGGATCATGGAATACGTTGGTATTCGACATAAAGCGATTGAACTGTTTTGCAACAGATTTCACCGTCACATTAAAGCAGTCTGACCCGTTGTAGTAGAACTCAATACTTGCTTTCTTGTACGGGAAATTAACCTTAGTACCCACATAGTTATTGCGGTTGAAATCAATGTTTACAGGCAATTGATTAAAGAAGTTCGCAATCTCTTTAACTTGCTTAAACGTCACTTGGTTTTCAAGAGAGCTTTCAAACAAGTCAGTTGGTGTATTTGATGGCAATAATAACGCACGGTTACGCATACCATCAGCATCGGTAAATATAACGGTTGAATGTCGTAGATCTAGTGAGCTGACAATCTTATGTGCCTTGAACATATTGCCCGTTAAGGTAATCGCTTGTCGTGTGACATCACCAGACGGCGCTTTCTCAAAATAGGTACGCGTATAACGGGAATAATTGTTTTGTTCAGTAAATAAGTTCACCAAGGGTTGACGATCCTCAACATGACGTCTATTCACATCAGCATAAGAATAAAATTCAGGATTGAAGCGTTTTAGGATAATACGTCCTTTTTCACTCACTGGAGCTACCCAATCCAAGTCTTGCTTGGCATTTTGCATGGTGTAATTGATCAGTGGAACTTTAAACGACTTCTTATCACCAGGGTAAACCAAATCAAGCTTAACCGCATTCGGTGTGATTGCACCTACACGTAACGGCGGTAGGTCTAGACGTAGCAAAGCACCTGTTTTGTGATCTGGCGTCACTTCATCATCAAAAAGACTAGGTTTTGAGATAAGGAACAATAACCCATGCGCTGAATGACCTTCTTTTTCGTTCCTTTCCATAGAACGAGCCAAGAATTTTAGATCCTGAACAATTCGATACATGCGATCAAAGTTAGAGGTCAAAATAGGATCATTGGCAAGATAAACCGCTTCAGCTACTTTTTCAAAAGCATCTGCAGAGTGATCATCAGGTTTACGAAATTGAATATCATCAATGTGTTTTACATTGGCTTCAACAACACCGAAATGATCAAATACTTCGTGTCGATAATCACGAATCACTTCACCACGCATTTGCCCATTTTTGAAAAATAACTTTTGCTTAGCAAAGCCTTCATATTTTTGGTACATCAATGCCTCAAAGTTATAGGCATAGTGTAGTAGTCCGTGTACCGTTTCATTGATGTTTTCATTGATACGTTTAAATTGACGCACCAGATAATCATCACTTTCTTTGAACATGAGTTTTAGATTGTCAGCACGTAATGGCTCAACATGTTCAATGTATTGCAGACCTTCAAAACGCACAGGTAGATCAAAGGTATTGATCTTGGCTGCTTCTGTTTCTGAAGTCACGGTAAAGAAGTTGTCCTTCACTTCAAACTCACAGACTTTTTTAGCTTTCCAGTCTAAAAAGTTGGTCTTGAGAGGGTTACGACCCAACAAGTCTAATTCACGGATCTTATCGTTATAGTCAACAACCAAGTCTTGATAAACCTGTTCTTGCTGACTAATCGGCATCAAAATCAGTTTAGATAGCAACTGGTTCACATGATAGTTTTGCGCCGTGCGATATGATGGTCCTTTTTCATCATCCGAAATATCAATATCAAGTGTGTTCGCCAAGTTTACGTTATTTTTTAAATAGTCCAACGCTACCCGGTTGCCAATGTAGTTGAGCATGTCAGGATAATCGTTTTCGTTAAACTTGGTTTCTGAGTTGGCAGAGACGTTCGCTGATAGGGTAGACAGTTTACGCATCATCATTAAGTGCATACGTGTTTCTGCTGGAATACCCGAATCTACTGTCGTCATAATCGGATGTGATTCTTCACCACGGCGACCCACACGACCGATCATCTGAATCGTATCGGTAGAGTTCTCAGGTTTTTGCAAGAAAAACAACTCACGTTGGCGCAAGTGATCCGATGGAATTGTAGGATCAGGGTTTTTGGCTGCATGTAGAGAAATACCCGTACAACCAGAGCGAGTCACAATAACAACATCGATTTCACCAGATTGGAATTTTGATTGAACCAAAATCTTACCTTGTGTCGTATTGTTCTCTTGTTTATTAACCTTCCATTTGCCGTCTCTTGTTTCCGTTAAGTGGATCTGACGGCCAGAGATTTCATCAATCTTGAAGCCAGCTTTTGTCACCTTGTTACGTAGTACGTCCAAAGGCATCAAAGGTAGGTCAGGGAACTTTTGAATCTTTTCTTTGATACGATCCAAAATGATTTTATACGGACTTACCACTGGATCGCCGTTTTCATTAAATGTCACTTCCGTACTGAGCTTCTTAACGAACGAGTTACCGTAGTTATCTTCAGCTTTCACCACATCGATGCGATCTAACATCACTTCAAGCAAGTCACGGAATTGTGGGAGTTCATCTAAAACAGAAATTTGACTTTGCAGATAGCTACCGCGCTTATCTTCAAGCTTAGTCAATTCCTTTTGAATATTTTTCGCTGCTTTTTCATCGCCAGCGTCACGGTTTTCTTTGATCATGAGTTTTTGAAGCTCACTTTCAAGAAATTCAATTTCTGACGATACCGACTTGAAGTTATTAAACGCTTTTTCTTTTTCAGGCGAATCAGCGGTAACGTCTTGCGCCGTATCTGCTTTTAAAATCGCTTCCATGTGACTTTGCATCAAAATGTTGAATAGACTCTCACCCGTATTTTCCAAACCAATCACGGGCTTTCTACCCTCATGTAACGCCTGAATCACAGCATCACTTGTAGAGTCAGTTTTCAATGCCAATAGGAATTGCTTTTGGATCTGGTACATTCGAGATCCAAAGTTCATCACACTCAAACTTAAACGGTTTTTCGGATCGTCTGAATCCTGATGAAAGTCTAAATTGGCAACAGCATCATCATCATTGGCAATGTTTTCTAGCGCATCGAGGCGAATGTCTTTAGAAAATTTCACCATGTCCGTCAAGATGTCAGAAAGAACATCTGAGTAATTGTGAAATTTCTTAATTTCCTCTTCAGTTGGCACAAAGGTTTGAATGGTAATGTGCGAGAGATCTTGCTCTCTACGAATCATTGCAGAGCTATCTACCAAACCTTCAGAAATAAACTCCAAAATTGGACCATCTGCATTATCGATAACCTTTTGTAAGTCATTACGAGATACGGATCGAGGGAACAATTTATGGAAGAATTCAAGATTTTCAGGTTTCTTAATTGCCGATGCAGACTGGAAATTAATTAGATTGGTCTGATCAATAACATCTAAGAAAAATTGACTTGTAGCTGATTTCAAGGATGCTGCACGGTGCGTTTCATCCATCACCAAAACAGTGTCTTGATTAATAAAACGAGTCAATAACGCACGTTTACGGTTTGGTCGGTTAAATTGGCTATACGTTGCCAATACCAAGTCATGTTGCGCTGGAATATCTTCAATTTCCTTAGGTAGATCTTGGCCAGTGAATAAAACCTCTTCAGTACCAAAGCGGTTAATCACAGCATCCGAGTTAAAGATAAACGGATCTTTAAAGAACTTGTCACTGTCTGTAGCAACAATATCACGCCAAATGTCGTTCAAGAGTTGCGTTGTATCTGTAAGGAAAACAGGGGGCTTTCCTCTTAACGCACTATATCGTAAACACGCAGCTGCAATACGACCTTTACCTAAACCCGTCTGGTCGCCAATAAGCACAGGTAAGTTTTGGTCAAAACGTAAAATGATATGGGCAACCGCATCGACCTGTTCACATGCAAAAGCGGACTTTAGTGCATCAAAATTGTCATATTGCAATTTCTTAGCGACATAGGCATCAACAAGAGTAGGGTAGTTACCATTATCGACTTCAGCTTGGAAATTGATACCCCCAAAACCTAATACATTTTGGATGTGTGTAGTCAATTGAGCATTTGCCTGATTAATCGCTTTAATCTGGTTTTTAGCCACTAAAGCAATTGGCTCAGATGCCATAGACATCGGTATATACTTAACTTGGTATATATTTTCCGGAGTTGGTTCTGTTGTGTTTTCAGCATTAGGAACAGGAACAATCGGCTGTAAATTTGATTGGTCAGATTCAACAGTCGGTTCTTCTTTTTGCTCAGTACCGATCGCTAATTCAGAATTTAACTTAGCAATCTCTTCAGCAGTTAAACCCGGTTCCTGTTTTACTTGCTCTACCGCTGGTTCTTCAGCTGGTGTTTGTTCAGGTGTTTCACCCTCATTGGTCGCCGTGGTATCACCTACTTGAAGATTAACGTCATCGTCAAGGTCTTCATCCAGATTTTGGTTCTCGTGCGGATTCTTTACCTCAGGCACGAAATCATTGTCATTTTCATTTTCAAACGTTGGTGTAGCTTCAGTTGGTGTAGGTACATCATCATCTGAACTGGTTGTTTGCGTACTAACTTCAACGGTTCCGAAGTCAAAAGAAACTTTATTCGGTTTTGATTTAGGTTTACGACCAAACATCGGTTTTGGTTTGACAGCTTCCTCTTGCTTAATCTCTTCTTCTTTAGCGACCACGACTTCATCAAACATAGTGACTGCAGACGTAGGCGTTACACTTGATGCAATATCTTCAAGTGGCGAAACAGGCTGTTCATCACCTAGACTGGCAAACAAATCGTCATTTTCTTTTTCAACAGGCTTAACCTCAACAACAGGTTCAACCACTGGTGCTTGTTGTGCTTGTTGCTCAACTGGAGTCGGAGTAGTTGGCTTGAAGTATAGATCCTTATTCGGATTCAAACGATTATAGATTACGTTATTAGCCCATCCCCAAAGTTCGTCATAGTCCGTAATGACTTTCAACTTATCTGGTACCACAGAAGATTGGTAAGTTTGTAGTAACGCTTGTTCGTTTTTACGATTGCCTACCACTAACATACGAACATTTTGATTAGCGCCGTTTCGTGCATATGCATTGCCGTGGATTTCTACAACCGCCTCAACTTCATAATGCTTATAGAGATAATTAAGTAAATTCTTTGATTTACGCTCAACCGTACCATCTGAAATCTGTTTATCTGAGCCAATAATGAAAACTGAACGCCCTTGATCGTTTCGTGCGTTTAGTGATTTAACCAGAATGGCATGGTCCAATTTATCCGTACTGAACCAGACGTTTTCTGATGGATCTACCAATAATGGGTTTGGATCTACGCCGTTACGCTGTTGAACCAAAATTGGTGCAACACGTTCTAGTTTATCCATAGCACCAAAAGGAGGGTTGGCAATCACATAGTCAACTTTTTGCTTAAACGTTTGCTCAAAATCAATTTGTGTAGCATCTGCAGTAACAACCGTGCATTCATAATTTTGAGTCAGTGCTTTTGTACGTTCAGCACGTTTGGGATCTAACTCAACCGCATAGACAGAAGCATTACGCTCTTGGGTTAATAAACCGATTAAAGATCCATTACCCACAGTTGGCTCGAGCACGGAAAAGTTTTGTTTTGTTCGGTTATCACCCTCAATCAATAAGCGCTGAGCCACAAGTGACATCGGGATTGGAGTCGAATATTGCTGTAACATACGAATCGTATTGTTTCGCATGGTCTTAGTCGGCATGCGATTGTATAACGCTAAACTCGTTTTAAATGAGCTCTCAGTAAAATCAAGCTCACCTAACTTTTCGACCATCACTGTTTCAAGCGCTTCTTCTGCAGTATGGATCTGTTTATCTGTTACCTTGGATACATCAACGTCAGCATTTTTGGCTTGCGTGATTAGAGCTAAAAACTTTAAAAAGTCCTGGTGATTATGGCTCTTTGTTTCATGTTCTAATTGATAGATATAGCCTCTTAAGCATTCTTTTAAATCTTTTTGCTTGGTCGCACGTAAGTACAGACTAGACGGCTGATCATTAGGACCTTCAGGTATTTGCGTACCTTGGGCATTCACGTAAAAACGGTTATGAGCTGAAGCATAGATTTTGTTGCCATCAGAGTTATAACCGAGTGGAGTTGCACTATTCAACGCAACGTTCAATCGTTGTGGCACCAATGTTTTTGCTTGGGCATTGAACAAATCATGCAATTCTTGGCGAGTCGCAAGCACACTACGGATAAATTCTTTTGGAATACCCAAAACTTCATGAAACAGTCTTGGTTTGATCGTTTCATTCAAATTGTATTGATACAAGTGACCGTCAAAGTGAGGATAAGCCTCAAACTTCATCGGTGTAAAACCAATGTTATTCAAATTTTCTTTAGATAGTTTTTTTTGAACGTCCAATAAGAGTAATTGGCTATCCGTCTGGCCAACACGCCGTACATCGAGATATACACCAGCTTGTGATAAGTCGATCCATTTAATTTTTTCGTTTAAATCATGAGTAGTCATAGCGAACCTGAAGAAGAATTATTAAATTTGATTAAAAAGTCATGTCGTTATAGACATCAGAAGTCGCAGCCTTTTCTTGGCTTTTCTTAACATCCATTTCTGGCTGTCTGACTTTCATCATTAACTCTTGTGGATCAGGTAAAAGATCGTGGTTGAAGTTCTTAGATAACGGACTATCGATTGAAGCTTTATGTTGCTGTACATGCTCTACCGTAATTTCTGAAAAGTTCAACGCATTCATACGGGTTTGAGTAAGTTCAACAGGCTCGATAAACGAGACAAAACAATTATTCGAGTTCCGTTGGTGTGGTTGAATAACAATAAACGCTTCAGCAAATTGCTGTTTTGCATGCGTCAATTTATTCATGGTCTGACGATCAACTTGACTTAAAAATTGAGGATTTAAGTCGTGCGGTTTTGGATTGCCGTAGTCATCGGTAAATTGATTCACTAGGGGAGGTGCACCAACACCACGAACACCCTCACCAGTACGTAAATCTATTTCTGGATCTACCTTGCGAAAACCAGCGTGAGGCGTTTTATTGTTGAAAAATTTCTTTAAGAACGTGTCTTTGTAAAGCGCACCTAGTTGTAGTTGTTGGCCATGATAAACCTCAGGCAGTAATTTTTGACTCACCAAGCCAGCGTAAAGACGTTTTAAATTTTGATTTTTTTCTTTGTCTACATCTTCATTGTAGAACACTTTAATTTGTCGATCGCCAAGTAATGCAAACAGGGCAATACGGGCCTGGTCCATAACATAAACGTTCTGAGCCTGTTTATCGAACTGGTCTTTTTCATGCTGGTTGGATGGTACAAAATTTGGATCAAAAGTTGCGGTGTGAAAGTCATTGCCGTTCAAAATATCTTTGATACTTTCAATCGGATCTTTAGCAACCCGATAAGACTTTTTAGTTTTATCAATACCGCCACGTTGCATCAACGGATCTGGCTTAGCGAATTGCTTAACACTTTCACGATCAGCACTGTCATAGGTTGGAATCAATGGGATTGTAGTTAATACAGAACCAGACTCATAGCGCACAACAATTTTTGAAAATGGAATGCGCTCAGGTTGGTTGTCAGTACTATTCGATAAAGATTTAACAAGAAGCTGTAAATTATTTTTAATAATAGCGTTATGAAGTGCTGGAGAATTAATTTTTACATTGGGCACTTGCATATGTGCTGCATCTTCAATGATTTGAGCTTTAACAAAGAAATCGCCGTTTTTTTGTTGATGCACATTGATAGAAGTGACTGCTTTGATTAATTGTGAATTCGGGTTGTTACTCATTACGTTGCACCACTGAGCAACATAAGTTTTATAACCGTCAAGAGATTCGTAGGGTGAGTCAACACATTTGTCAAAACAGATAATTCGACCACGGTTAGCACCGCGATTATGTGTGTCTAATGAAGTACGTTGGTTACGTCCAGAATCAAATTTTGCGTGGACTTCATCTACTGAAACATTCTCAGTATGATGCTTGTTGAGTTTATTAATGATCTTCGTGAATTCTTCAGATGAACTCATTCGTATGCGAACTGGTTCATTGGTAGACATATCAAAGCCGTATGCATACAGCTCGTCTTGTTCATCATGTTTGTAAAATTGATCTACAGTCATGACGATACGTTTAATCGTATTATCACTTTTACTCATTTCTTAAATTCCACGCTTTATATTTTTGATTGCTGGTCATTGACTCAAGCTATTTATAAAATACTACAAAACCTCATTGGTATATACTAAGGAGGCAAATAAAAAATTAAAAAATATATTAAAAAGTTTAAGAGTAAATTTTTAAAAAGAAATTTTTTGTTTATTATCTTTCTAATTAAGGGAAGTTAATTAGGGACATTTTTTATGCTTATTTTTCATGATATTACAGGATTAGTACGGAAAAACACAAATGGTACGAGCGAAAATCAAATTCATTTGAGCGCAAATTGAATTTGAATTTTTAGAAAATAAGGCGTTTTTAGCTGGTTTTTGATGTTTTTATCCACTTTCCTATTAAATTCTATCCACAAATTAAGTTCTTGTATATTAGAATGAATTTAAAAATATGAGTAAAATATTGTTCATTTTTTAGCTTTTTGCAATATTGGAAATTTGCAAACTAGCAAGTGTTGTAAGTCGCTGTTTATAATAAAATTAAATAGAATAAAAAATACTTCCAGCGCAAATTAAATTCATTTGAGCGCAAATTAAATTCAAAACGTTGCGGATAACTTCTCCAATTTCCTGAGAGCCTTGATAATAAAGACTTTCAGATTTTATGAGGAATAGCCCTTATATATGACCCAACGATCGCTATTTAGCTTGTTTTACGACAAATCAATAACTTACGCCATTAGGACGGAAGAAAGTTTACAACCCATTTATAAAAAACTTTCGCTGAGTTCAGACTATAACAGAAAATCAATGAGTTACGCCATTAGGACGGAAGAAAGTTTACATCCACTTATAAAAAACTTTCGCTCGTATTTTGACACAACTATAAATCAATAACTTACGTCATTAGGACGGAAGAAAGTTTACAACCCATTTATAAAAAACTTTCGCTGGAAGTTAGGTACAGCCAAAAAGTTATAACCTAACCTTAAAACATACTAAACATACTATCTATGATAGTTGAGCTATTGGATCTGGACAAAAAAGTAAAATCAATAACTTACGCTATTAGGACGGAAGAAAGTTTACAACCCATTTATAAAAAACTTTCGCTCGTATTTTGGCACCACTATAAATCAACAACTTACATCATTAGGACGGAAGAAAGTTTACACCCACTTATAAAAAACTTTCGCTCGAAATTTGCCAGCAATATAAATCAACAACTTACATCATTAGGACGGAAGAAAGTTTACAACCCATTTATAAAAAACTTTCGCTCGAAATTTGCCAGCACTATAAATCAACAACTTACATCATTAGGACGGAAGAAAGTTTACAACCCATTTATAAAAAAGTTTCGCTCGAAATTTGCCAGCACTATAAATCAACAACTTACATCATTAGGACGGAAGAAAGTTTACAACCCATTTATAAAAAAGTTTCGCTCGTATTTTGGCACCACTATAAAACAATAACTTACGTCATTAGGACGGAAGAAAGTTTACAAACCATTTATAAAAAAGTTTCGCTGGGTGCCTATCTTGAGCACATATTTATTTGATCAAGTATTACATTGGTTAACTTACATTGTAATTGTGAATATTACTCATATAAGGCACTGTTTTTCATAGTCTTATTTATTAAGAAATTACTGTTAAAAATGCTTTTAATCGTAGTCTAATTAACGAATTGATGCTATAATGTCTACTCAGAATGCCTATGGGAATTCGAGATATGCAATATCAATCATTTAGTCTTAGACATCAAAAAATACTCATTGACTTCAATGTGTTTAGCTCTGGCTCGTCTGATATTTTGCTAAAAGGTGTTTTATCTGCCGAATTGCTTATTCTAGTTGATAATTTAAATGCATTTTATTCTGCAGAAGACGGTAGATACGTTGTATCAGCTGAAAAAGTTAACCACGTTACAGGTCTAGATTTTAATAAGAAAACTATCAACCAGATCATGCGTGAAGCTTGTGATTTATCATTTATGATTGATACAGATGCGAAGCAAGCTGCAGCACCTATGATTGACGAAATTCAAATCTTATCAAGTGGCGATATTACTTTTAAACTCACTAAAAGCTTTGATTTTTTTAGAAATTCTCTTAGTTTTAAAAGCATATATGAGAAGCTACCATACAGGTTCACTACTTCTAAACTAGAGTTACCGCAGATCGGTCAACAAATAATGTTAATTGCGTAATTAAGCCTCTGACGAGGCTTTTTTATTGTCTAAAATTTAGTTAGTATATACACAGCTTTAAAGCGAAAAGACTACAACGTTAGTTGGGTTGCAAATATATTTTTATTTTTATTTTTTAATTCAATCTCAGGCAATGTACGTTGTACGTTGTCTAAAGTGGAGCAGTTATGCAAGATTCTTCACAAGTCTGCATAAGTAAAGGAATTTCAGAAGATGAAATTTTTGGACTATCGCAGTCAATCAAAGACTCAATTATTAATGCCGAAACAAAAACCATGGATCTCTTGGGTTACGGCAACAAAATCAGTAATTTCATAGTCGAATGTTATCTAGATATTCCAGTTGTTGATCAATTCATTTTTTACTTAATGTTGGTGAATGCCAAAAATAAGTATGCACATCAGCTGCAGCGCGTTATCGCTGAAAAACCTGAATTATCCCAAATTGAAGCATTACAACTAGCGAACAACTTTGTTCTGAATTTTGAATACATCCGTCAAATTCTTTTATTCAAAAATAAAGCTAATTACCTTAGCAATGGCCGTATCAAATCTTTGGCATGGAATACGCTAAATAGTGTTGGTAAAGTGATGCTACCAATGAGCTCTTTACGCCAAATGGACAGCGAACCATTTTCAAGAAATGACGTAGACAGCGTAACTCATAAAAGAATGTTTGCCAGTACGGGCTATTTTGAATTAGATAACAATGCGTTTATTTGCTATCAGCTTGAAGAAACGTTGATTGCCAATCTATCTGAATTAGATTTTGATAAAAAGGGGCGCTACACAGTTCTCGACACTTTAACGGTTCTTGGATTTAAGGACCGTTTTGATCTTTATATGTATAACTTGATGAAGATCAATGAGTTTCGTGGCGAAGTGGTTATTCCTTACATTGACTTC
The DNA here is from genome assembly GCF_004209135.1 of Acinetobacter sp. WCHAc060006. Lineage (NCBI taxonomy): Bacteria > Pseudomonadati > Pseudomonadota > Gammaproteobacteria > Moraxellales > Moraxellaceae > Acinetobacter > Acinetobacter sp. WCHAc060006. The sequence continues at coordinate 86,948 of NZ_SGSS01000012.1, forward strand.
AAAGCATTAACCGAGTTTTCAGTAGAATTTAAATACAAAGCAAGTGATTTTTACCGTAAACGACTTCTTGTTTCATTAGAAAGACTGAATAACAATCCATCTATTGAATTATTTATTTCTGTTAAGTATGAACCATGCAATAAGCGTACACCAGATCGTGACAATTTTTGCAATTATCGTTTTCAGATTCAGTTGAAGTCCAACTATCGTAAAGCGCTTAATACATTAAATGAAATGTGTGCAAAGGTTCAGGATGAACAGGGCAATGAGCTTAAAATCAGTAATGCGCTCTTCACTTCAGCAATTCGATTGAATAATGGTGAACCTGAAAAAGTAATAGAACTTGTTAAGGATCGTTTAGCTGCTTATACAACTAAGAATGGACCATCATATTTAGCTAAAAATCTTAATTTGGTTGCGTCTTATGTTACGCGAGCTCTAGAAGATCTATATAAAAGTAATCACTTCTTTGAAAGATTCCTAAACGATATGAAGCAAGCAGATAATTTACTTTATCTGAGAAATCGTGATAAGAAAGTTGAGATCGAAAACAAAAGTGCATCTACTTTCTCAAGCGAATTCATTAATATTCGCGACAAAGTTGATGTTACCACTTGTGAAATTCTTACAAACGCTGAGTACATTTCAAAGAAAACGGAAGCTACTGTAATTATTGATTATGCTTTCATACGTAATTCTATTTTTATTACACATCCTCATTTGCGCCACCAGCGAAATGCAGACGAGAAAAAATACATAGATCTCGTGTGTGAAAGCACAAAGCTTTGCCAAATATTCTTTGGTACGGGTAATGAAAATAAAAAAACGTTAACTCAAAACTATTTAACAGAACTCCTGTTTGAACATTTTTTTGATGATAATTTCCACTTGAACTCAGATGTATTAAAGAATCTTCTAAAAAAAGATAAGGACTATTGGGTACAAGAAAAGCAAAAGACATTTATGCGGTTGTGGAAACTTGCAAATGAGTTCAGTTTAAAAGCTATTAGTCCAGCGAACTACAACGGTAAAGAGAGTTCAGACAATGAATAATAAACTTTATTTATGTGCAATTTTTACGGCTACTATATTGAGTAGTAGTGCAAATGCCGATTTTAGTGATTGGTATAAAAAAGCAACTTCAAATGAAGATTCAACTCAGCAAGTGCCAGCTCAACAACAGCAAGCACCTGGTCAAATTCAACAGCAAGCACCAGTTCAGGTTCAGCAACAGCCGATACAGCAAAGACAATATAATTCTAATCGGAACACCACAGCTACGCGTTACCAAAACAATAATGCAAATGTCACTGGTGATTCTGGCCTTGAAGCACGAATGAATAACTTGAATTCGACCATTGAGAATCTAAACAAGTCATCAAAAAGTGGTGACAACCTCACGAATAACTATCTAAATATTGTTCAATTCATAGTGATAAACGAAGAAACACGTAAATTGGATGGTAAAGACAATACATCACTGATCAATAACATGTTGGCTGGTATTGTGAGTTGTCAGAATAAATACAAAGTCGATGTTATACAAAAAGTGAATAATCAACTCCCAAGAGATGTTGCTAACACCGTACAACGGTATTTAAGCCAGAATGGACGCTCTATTGGTGCAAACGGCAACTGTTTATACTAATTAAACCCCCTTTTAAAACCGTCCTTAAAAGGCGGTTTTTTTATTCTTAAAACATACCTATTTATTTTAAAACCACATTCTATATACTACTAACAGTTTAATGAATATTAATGTGGGTTTTATCATGATCAGTTCTAAAACAATATATGAACTATATCAATTGCTGAATCAATCCGAAGTACAAGAATTAAAATCATCTATAACTGAGACTTTTGGTGCAGATGTGGAAAGTGAAGTTGATAAAAGCCCGGTCTTACAGCAAAAGATCAATTATTTTATTTATCAATATATACATCTCAAGCATCCAGAAAGAACAGACAAGATCTTATTCGATGCAAATGAGTCGGCTCACGAGGTTGTAAAAACAGAACACCTTAAAAGTGAGCCAGTACCCTTATTAAAAGATTTTGTATCAAACAGCAGCAATAAAAGTTTAGCACCTGAAGAACAAAAAGATGTAATTGCAGTCACTTTACCAGCCGAATTATCTGACATTCCTGTTGAACCAACAAATCAAAACCATACAGGAAATAATGAAGTAAAACATGACTATAACATTATCCTTGATGGTCGAACTAAGCTAAATATATTGCTCGAAAGATATTTAAGTGGTGTTGATGATGTGGCTCGTGAAATCATTGTGAAGTGCTTTCTTGTTATCTCTATATTTGTAGCACTGATCTCTCTTGTTATGGTTCTTCTGAATACGACCAATATTAACCAGATCCAAGAAATGTATGATATTGGCCATAAAACATTCCTATTCCAATATGCTGAAGTCTGCAATGTAAATGTTGAAGTTGCAAAAGCGAATCCATGTGTTATCTCAGAAATCAATAAACGTATTTCTGAACTATCAAATAGCAGATTTTGGAACACGTTCGGGGTGGTGCTTTTCTCACTTTTATCGTGCTTTTTCTTCTACCATATCTCTACTTACCGTGATTCTAAAGATAAGCACAACGGCTAGTCTTAAAAGGAGGGTAGGGCGTTTTAAAATGGTCTTAAAAGGCCATTTTTTTATTTTAATAACAAAGTTTTATAGTTGATAAAAGGTATTCTAAAAGTATAATAGATACACTCTTAAAACTGGAATGCGTTGTGCTTTTTAAAATTCCAAAAACGGGTGAGATTGATTCAAGTGAACAATCGATGACAGGCCTGGTACTCAAATCGGCATACAACTTAGTTGCCATTTTCAATATTTGCTACATCTTTGTAGTTGTATTCTTTGTGTTTGAAATGTTTTTAAATACAACGATATACAAGATTAAATATCTACCAGAAACCCTCAATACTCCATCATATATATTGCAAATCATCATATTCATTTTATGTTTTTCTTCACTTCTGTATGCGATAAACAAAATGTTTGATGAAAAGTATATCCCTACACGCAAAGAAATCTATCTATTCCTTATCTCTTTTACTATCAATAGTTTATCAATGTTTAATTTTTTAGCTACCAAATAACACTGTAATACCAAGTTCCCACCGTAGCCTAAGCAAAAGTTACCTGTTTTTTTGGGTTTTAAAAGCAGTGAACAAGGGCAGAATTAAAACACAAAAAAATAAAATTAATAGTTTTAAAAAATATTTTTTAAAACTAAATCAGTGATAATATGTAACCAACGTTAAGTTTAAGAAAGTATATTATGTCTGATATTCGCAGCATCTATTTTTACGGTAATAATAAAAGCATCAAATTGGGTAAAAACCCAATCTTAAATACTGTCTTTGAAATTTTTCCAGCCACTAAAACCCCTTTAAAGCGGATTCTTAATCATAACCACCAGTGGGTTAGTAATTGCGCTTTTTACGTGCCTAACGATGTGAAAAGTGAATGGGTTAAAACGGTAACACTTTCAATTTTGACAATCTCAATTATGGCTTCCTTCCGTAATGCAATTGCACAGCAAAAAGGGTTGTCACCAAACGATGAAGCACTTGATGAAGAGGTAGAGAACCTTGTGCCAGATTCGTTATTCAATTCTGCTATTGAATTATCGGATCTTAAAAAAAGTTTATTAGAAGTTCTGCCAAATTTAATGAGCGAATACCTTGCACAAAACTTTGGTGAATACGAAAGCATTATTACAAACGGTGTAGCTAAGCTTTTTATTGATAACCATGAATTTTTGGATAAGCAACTTGATTCTGATGCTGGAACAGATAATCAGATTTCAATGTTAAATTTTACTGACAATGCAGATGAATTATTTCACACAACAAACTATATTTTAGTCCGTATTGCTGATTCAAATGAAAACTTGAAAATCAACTTTACTAACAGCAAACCACATGCAGAACACTTAGGCCGAATTCTGCATACATTGTTGGGGGATGAAAGTTTTGAGATCTCAAAAGGTTCAATTGAGATACCTAATGACGAAGATGGCCAAGAAATTTTCATCTTTGAAAAAGAAACGAACTTTATTGATTTTTACAATTCATTATTGCTGGAAGTTAGTTTTTTTCTAGATCATGCAACAGTCTTAGAGCATATAGAAAAGTATGCACCAATTAACCAAACACTAAGCAGTTTGAGTGAGAATTTAGAAAAGAATATTAACTTTGTCATTTCTTCATTCAAAGAAACTCGCGATCTATCTGCATATTTAGAAAGCCGTGCTCAAATCATAGGGTTAATTCATGAAGCTGCACAAATCGCCAGCATTGAAATACAGCCAGTTGCTCAGGCTAAGGACCTTAAATCGTTAATTGAATCGCATCACCTGGTTACTTTTAATGATAAAGACACCTTTAAACAATTTAATTTATTTTGAGGTGAATATGAAATTTGTTATTAAAAATGGCATTGGTACACGTAAAGTCGAAGTGGATCTCGCATTAGATATACCATTGGTGCTACAAAAATCCATTTCTGTAATTGAGTATGAAGATTTCTTTAAATATTTTAGTGAGCAACATTTTCACATTTGCAAATTTAGAACGTTGAACTTTAAAGATAATAGCGTAGAGGGAAGTAGTAAGGAATTAAATCGCTTTATCTGGCTTGCTATGGCACATCAAGCTTATATGGAGCGTAAAGCTTTACTACCAAGTAAATATATTGCGGATCTAGAAGCTTCAATTTCAAGCATGTTTAATTTAGAGAGCGAATCGCGAGAATGGTACCGAGCTATTCACAAAGCCATAGATGCTTACCTTAAATCACAATTTCCTGAAGCAATAGAGTTTTTACCTTCCAACATTGCACCACTGGATGAAGTGACTAAAATTCTTATGCAAGAAGTACAGCCAGTGATACCAGTTGCAGACGAGCCAGCGAAGCTTTATAGCTGATTCTAGAAATAATTAAGACATAAAAAAACCATCTAAAAATTAGATGGTTTTTTTTGTTTGTGTTTTTATAATTTTGCGAATACTTCAGGATTGTCATTCATAAACTGTTCAATGAAATCATTGTCTAATTCGACATGTTTTGGAAGCTTCTCATGTTCACGAACAATGGATTTTATAGATTCAATATTTTGCTGATTGAAAACAGGTGTTGTACGGCTCTTATAGCCAGTATCAGCCATCGCATAGCGATCATCAAACATACCTGAAGAGGTATTAGAATCGACTTCTGAGTCGCTTATAGATAGTGTTAAGTTGCGGTCTTCAGCTAACTTTAAAATGAATTCGTCAGAGATAAAGTTACGTAGCTCATGCAGCATAGATTCAACTTTATTGTGTTTAAAAAGCACCTTTGCAATTGAACGACAAGATAAGAAACCTTTTGTGATGTTTAGATCTAGTAATTTTTGAGGAATGATTGGATCGCTTTTCTTGTTGCTATTCGCGATCTGTTCAACTTCTTCATCAGTCATAGAAGCTATAATGTTTTTAAAGAAATTGCCATATTGAAACTTTTCAATTTTCTCCAGCATTGTCACTTGTTCTGTATCTAATAAGCAAAAAGAAATAGGTTTAAGCTTGCGTTGGTCGGTTTTGCTTAAACTGCCATTTTGGTTTAAGTGGTTCTCTTTGGTTTTAGCGTTAGTTTTAGAGTTAGTCATTTTAAACACCTTTCAATATGTTTTAAACTTTGGTTAATACCAATAATCATATTATAAGTGGTTTTAGCTAAAATACAAAAAATGAACATTTTGTTTTTTTAAAAAAATCTTTTAAATGTTTTTCGTATATACTATAAGAATATCTATCTTAAAAGGTATAACTCGTGATTAAAACTGATACAGGCGATACGGTTGGAGGGGGTTTAACGAATCCTCAGGATGAAGTTCTAGCATTGTTAGAAGAGTGCTTAAACTCTGAACAATATACAGCTCGTATTACTTATATTTGTGAAGATGGCGGTCAATTAGTAGGTAAAAAGGCAGCTTTAAAGATTTTAAAGGAACAAGAGGACAATGGTTTAATGCTGGTTCCAATACCAGTCTTAGGAAAACAACTAAGAGTCTGGAGTGGTTTAAGTAAAACCAAAATGTCTAGTCACACAGGATTGTACAACAATATACAGTGGTCAAACTTTGAAAGTGGCGAAAAGTTAATAACAAAGCAAGCGTGGACATTACTTCAACTTAGACTTGGGGTTCATCCAAAATACAAATTGGTTTTAAAAAATGAATTAGATGTCGAGTGAATTATATGTTAGTGAAATTAGCCCTTAGTGGTCATGCTTCTCCAGAAGCTTTAAGTAAATTTGAACGTATCAAAGCGTATGTGCCAGATAGCGCACCTGTTTTGGTCACATACTTTAATAAACAAGTTTTATTAAGTGATCTACTGGTTAATTTTTCTAATTTTTTACCATCGCTCGAAATCACAAAAGATAAAGACATGCTGGTTACGATTAGAGGAAATGAAACACCTTTAGTCGAATTTATTGTCAATTTAAAACTATACAGCATGAAATTAGGCAAACTTTTCTTTGAATTTGAGAATCAATTTAAAGAAAAAGAGCAAGACTTTAAGGGCTTTATTAAACGTCACAAACTTAAAGGTTTTGATCATGCCAATTTTGTTAATTACGTGAAACTAGGTGCATATGATAGTGCTTTAGACATTATCAAACACCAGTACGAAAGCGTTAAAAAAACATTCTTTGTACTGTTTAAAGATCGTTTCACCCTATTAGAAAGCAAGGGTTTTATTTAAGGATATTCTATGGAAATGTTAGATCCATCAAACACAAACCCTGGGCTCTTTTTAGTCATAATGGCTACGGCAATTGGTACCATACTTTTTGGTTTTTTAATTGTCGCTTTAATTGCACGATATAAGTTCAAGATTAGAGTTACGGTATCTAGTTTTATAGCTGCAGTTACTTTATCTGTATTTAGCTTTATATGCTTTGGTTCACTTGGTCCGATGGAACCTAAATACAGTACTTCAGTTGTTCAGCTTTATGCGTTGGGCTTACTGGCTGGTACTTTAATATTAAATATAGTTCTTCTGAAATTATTCAGCCCTAAAACTATTGAACAGTTAGCTTTGAAAGGTTTTAATAAGTCAGAAAATGAACAAAAAGAGCATTACAAAAACATCTTAAAAGAGTTTAAATGTATTACTGATTTGGAAGATAAAAACAAGCTTAATAAGCGCAGTTTTAACTTGTTAAATGTTTTTAAACATAAAGGAAAACAAAATGTTTGATTTTAAGATGAAATCTTTGTGTGTTTTGGCTGTTGCCGGATCTCTTTTAACTGGTTGCGTATCTAGTACTATTGATGGAATGGGTTCTAAACGCAAACAAATCATGTTGTATTCTGAAAAAGAATATCTTCAGCAAAGTACTCAGTCTTACAACAACATCATCACGACTGCTAAACAGCGTGGATTGATTGTGAATAACGCTCAAGTAAATAGAGTAGCAAAACGTCTTATCGCACAAGTTCCACATTATCGAGCTGACGCAGCAAATTGGAATTGGGAAGTTAATACAATCCGAGATAATGAAATCAACGCGTTTTGTCTATCTGGAGGCAAGATCGGTGTGTTGACTGGTTCTATCACAAAAATTAATGCAACTGATGATGAATTGGCTGCACTGATCGGCCACGAAATTGCACATGCTTTACGTGATCATGGGCGTGAAAAGGTAAGTAAAAAGCTTTTAACTGGTTTAGGTGTGCTTGCAGCTAGTTCGGCTGGTCTTGGTGACATGGTTGTATCTGGCACAAGTTTACTAGGCGATTATGGGGTTAACTTACCTGGTTCGCGCAAACTTGAAAGTGAAGCGGATCTTCTAGGTGTTGATATTATGGTTCGTGCTGGTTACAACCCACAGGGCGCAGTCAGCTTTTGGAATAAAGTAGTAGCCCAAGAAAAACAGGGCACTAAAATTGATTTCTTATCAACGCATCCTACTTCAGAAAAAAGAATTGTAGCGATCCAAGAATACATCAACCAAAATTACAGGAAATAATATAAGGAGCTGGTTATGGATATTTACACAGTTATCCGAGTGAGCAAAAAGTTGTTTGACCACGGTTATGTTGTAATACCAGAACACAAAGTAGATTTTAAATCGGCTTTACTGCTCTTAAATGAACAAACCGTTGATGATCGATTTCTAATATCTAAAGATATAGTAGGTGCTGAAATCAGAGGGAATTTTGCCTTAATTGAAAAGGAGGGGAAGTTTCAATTGTTTACCAAAGGAATAGATTACTTTTGTTTGAATGTTGAGCCTGAAAAATCCAGTACTGATCCTAAACCTGAAAAAGAGGTAAAAAAGAGTAAAGTAGTTCTCAAAAACCGTTATTTATATAAAAGTGGCGTGAAGAAGATAGGGGAGCTGGACACGTACAAGAAAAGAAGCGTCAAGATTACGAATGTAGGAAAACCATTTGTACTAAAACAAAAATTGCATGACGTTCCAGATTGGCTTTTTGAAAAGCTAAAAGACCAAGATGTATGTTGGATCTATTTTGAATATGCTGAAGAACAATTATCAGAGGCACCAATAGAAACTGCACCAATCAATTTAAAAAGTGACATTGAAAGTTGTGTTAAATACTTTAAGTTACATGGTGAAAAAACAAGAAAAAAACCAATTATCAATGCTGAAGCACCAGGTAACGTAAACCTATTCAGATATTGTGATTTACGGCGCATTGATCAGGAATTAAAAGTCTTATTTGTTTGTAGTGAAAACTATCTTTGGTTACTGGAACAAAATAGACAAGATCCACTACCTAACATCAAATTAAACAATATTAGTTTTGGCGGTTGGATCATTCCCAAGACGACAAACCAAGATATGTTGAATAAGCTAATAATGTTAGATAAAGAATTAAAAACGAATCCAGATGCTTATCTTCTAAGTGTACGAGAGAGTAAAGTACTCTCGTACAATAACTATTGTAATGCTACTAATTAAGTTGCTTAAATCTAAATAATTAAACATAGCTGCAAACATGAATCTCAATTTTTTATTCGGCTTTATCATAATTATTGTTGGCGGTGGTGCAGCAATAGTTGCGCTTCGTTCAATGTTAGAAAATGAAATTTTTATGAAGGATAGTATATGGCTATGAATAATTCTAAATTCGATAAATACTTATTGCGCTCATTTTTAAAAAATACTGGACTTGCAATAATTTCAATTAGTGCAATAGCATTGGTTATATTTGCATGTTATGTGGTTTATATAGGAATAGGAAAAGCATCAACTTATGTATTCAATAACTTTGTACTAACTCTAAAAACTATTGGCTATATCGTATTATTTTTAATCGCTTTAAATTTAGTTATCTGTTTTATTGAAAATGTTATCAAAGAAGCCAATCAAAAAAGGAGTGAAGATAGTTCAGAAGATAATGTATGAGGGTAATAAAAAGTATCATACTGGCTTACTCTCAACACTTTGATTTTTTGGTCTTTATCTCCATCAAGTGTATTTTCTAAAATATAGTATGAATCTTTTACCCTCATACACTAAGGGGTTAAGAAAGGTTTCGGCAAGAAACGCCCCTCAACAAAACACCTACGATAAAAAAGTTTTAGTGATCGTGGTGATCTGTATCAATTACGTCATTATTGTTTGCATTAAACTTAGCCTGCTCTTTATAAAAATTATAGTCGGCATTGTCGTATACAAGCTCTTTTGGGTAAGGGATACCCATTTCATCAAGCTTTAAAGCGTAATAATGCGGTATTGGCTTGGTTGGATTGAAGTATGGTTCAGGGTAGTACTGAGTAACGACTTTAGCGGAGTAGGAATTAACGAGTTGATCTACATCGCTTTCTATTGTTTTTTGTTGGTCATTGTAATAAGAGTCAACAAGCTCTTTGTCTGAGTGGCTTGCTGCACAACCTGAAAATATTAAAGGTATTAAAATAGCGATAATTCTATAATGTTTCATTTTAAATAGGCCCAGGTGTAGTGTATATTTAATGGAACGTTAAAATACTTTAGATTATACATGACTTTTAAAGATGCTGTAACACCACCTTTTAGCAGAGGAAAAAGAGAACATAAGTTCTTGGCTAAAATGTTAAAATCTGAAAAAGATAAGATTAAGCTTTATACCAAAAGCTTAAGAAAAATTACTTTTAATGAGCTTTTAATTAGAGCAACTTTAATCTTAGTTGTGGTTTTTGCGTTAAGTTTTTGTATCTTTGGCGTATACCTATCTTTGAACGGTTTATTTTCAAAAGATGTGCATTTAGGAATTATTGGCATTATAGGTGATAGTAGTAGAATAATATTATGTACCATCTCAGCTATATTGTGTGCGGTTACAGCCTTCAAATTGTTTAAGAAAGCAAAAATTGACTGGAAAGAACATCAGTCATCAAAACGATATGCCAAAGCAATAACGAAAGAGTACCAGTCATTAAATAATTTGATTTTGGAACAGATTAAACAAGATAAAACAGGCAGTTATTGGCTGAACAGCAAAGAGATCCTGAGCATAACAGAGCAATACGAAGATAACATAAATGAAAACACAAAAGATTATCTGGTAAGTTTTACGCAAGATACGACTAAAAAGTATGTTAGGTTTTACATATATAATAATTCGCATATCTCTAATGGGTATACCAATGTTTTACATATACACTCGACTACTTTAACAATTTATTCACATTGTCTAAGTTATTCGGATTCGTTAAGTGTTAAAGACCTTTTAGCTATTTCTGTTAAAAGTATTTGCATAAATTATTAGTTTTACTATAATACTTTTAAGAACAAAATTTAAATGTTTCTTACGACATTAAAAGAATGGGAGGCTTATAGCTTCCCATTTTTCTTTTTAAAATAACTATTATTTTTCTAAAACATCATTTGCCTTTTTCTCAAAACCCTTAACTTCTGCTAAAAGTTCTTTATTTTGGGCCATTGTGTCAGTAAAGGTCTGTTTCGAGAATTTAATGAATTCCAATGCATCATTGATTGATTGTTCTTTGCTGGGCTTCACGTACTTAGGCAGCTTATTGAATTCAGTATCCACATTTCTATTGATCGCAGAAAAGTCTTTATCAAGCGACTCGAATGCTGCACTGGTTGACTCAAGCTGTATACGTTCAGAAACTCTATGGTCGATGTTTTGGAACACCAGGAACACACATACAAAAACTAAACTAGCAATTAAACTATTTTTTAGAACAACTGTATCCATTTTTAAACCCTTTAACATTTCTTTGATATTTTTAGTATAATCACTTCAATGTCTTTAAAACTTTTTTTAAAAAATATGTCTAAAGCCTCTAACGTTGAGCTATTAAACTTTTATAGTCTTGTGGAAGTACCTTTTAAATATGCTCACAAAGAGGTGTTGTTCTCCATTTCTATTTTATATTTTAACGGTAAAACTAAATCATACGTTCATTATCACAAATTTGAAGATGAAGAATTGCAGACTGTTCTAGGGTATGTGGTTTCGGAGAGTCTGGCGTGGACCTTTGGATCTTTGAAAACTGATAAATTCACTGTTAATCAGAATTTTATTTTCAATACAGTGCAAGAAGTTGAAAAATGCCTTAAAGAACAAATAAATGCTGTATATAAAAGCACGGGTATAAATGCTAAGTTTTCCATGCAATATGCCTTAAAGGATAAGCCATCTGCAGAAAACAACGACTTATTAGAGAAGATATTTGCGATTGATAAAATGCTACCATTTGCTTTTACATTTAATATTAACGGCGGTTATGAAGTTGCATTAAAAGAATGTTCGTTAAAACTAATTAATGATATTGGGTTTTTCGCTTAAAAGTCCTTAAACTATTAAATACCACTTCATTAATACTTATTTTTAATTATAATGTGGGGTATTAGTAGTTTTAAGTTAGGTCATTAAGTAGTGAATAAGAAAACCCTTACCATAGCGATATTGTCAGTTTTACTATTTGGTTGTGATAAGTTAGAGCCTTCAAATACTGATACTGCATCTCAAGAAGAACAAATAGATCCCATTGAAAAGAAAGTTGAGGAACAAGTTCGCAAATATGATGAACGTGTTACCACTTACAATCCATCTAACTACAAATTACCTCAATCAAGCCTTTCTACCACCAACCACAAAGTAGCGTGTAATTTTGGTGTAGGGGGAGATCTACCAGCTTTGGCATCAAATGGCATGTTCTCACAGCCGTTATATCGTATTGAAGCTGAGCAGATCATGGATAAAGTTCAGGGCGATGTGATGTATGCCCCTTATTCAATCGCAACATCTGTTGAGGGTGATGTTTTATATGAATCTGAAATTGATAGCTTTGATCGACAGCTAAATACATTACGAAGTTATCAAATTAAATCATCTGAACAAAATATCATTTCGTCATCTGGCTTTTACACCAATTCAAACAAAGCTGTTCGTATGGCACCTATCCGCAGTTACCCGGTTGCTTATGTGAAGCGCTTGGACGGCGATATTGTTTCTACATCTATGTTTAATGATGCATGCGACAAAGAAGTAGGTGTACGTAACTACAAATGGCGCGAAATTGATGTGTCGGGCAAACCATATGCAAGTTTGGCATCCACTGTATCTGAGCAGATTGTTCGGGTGAATCAGTTTGGCATGTTCACCAGTGCATCAAATTTTTACAGCTACTTCAGTAGTGAGTTTGGCAACTTCTTGGCTGCAAATAACAAGTTTAGATCCGCATTGGAGAAATCAGGACGTTTCCCTAAAGGTTCAAAAATCTACGTTCCATCTGAGATTAAAACGTCTGATGAAACACTGGTGATTACGAAGAACCCTGAGCTTGAAATTACAGACTTCCAAAAAGACAAGGTTTTAGAGGCATACAACAAAGAGGCCAAAATGCGGAATCTTGGCCAGATCGTATTCAAGGTCTACAACCTCAAAAACAATACTGTTTTCTATACACCATGGAATGAAACCAAGCACCGTGAAGCGGTCGAGTTTGAACCTATTGTTGTTATCGATGGCAAGGCTTATTCAGCAGTTTGGCATGTTCCTAATACTTTGACATTCAATGATTCGACCAGTGCTGGAAACTTAACGTATTACAACGCTACGGCGCATAACGCATTCGTCAATGCTGTTAAAGGTATATACCAAGGTCAGCAAAGCATGGTTGGTACAGAGCACGAAGATGATACCGAATATTCAATGAAGACTGCAGTTGAATACCAGAAAGCTCAGGCAGAGAAATAATATGGAATTAAGCACTATTGAAAAGAATACCGAAGCTCAAGACATTCAATCTGATGCGTATGACCAGCGTGTACATTCAGTATTGATAGTACCTGAACATGCCCTAAAAAAAATTGAGTCGATGATTTTGGCTACTGGTCATGTACAAAGTGACAGTACCAATCTTTTAGAAGTTTTAAGGCCAATGCCTGAAGAATTCAGAAAAGACGTTGATAACACCGAATTTACAGAAAAAGAAAACGGCGACATCGGTGATGCAGCCGTGGTCATTGTTGATGGTTTGATTCACGACACAAAACGCGGTGTTTGGATCTCTCAAAATTGGGGTTGTGGTAGTCCTAAATTCACCAAGCTTATTCAGGCTGGAGCTGAGCCACCAATTGAACTGATTGGCAAAAATAAGGGGGATAAGTTTAGTGCGACTTTAACGCACGAATTTCAAAAAGCGTATGAGCGAATGGGTTATACCCAAAAACAGGTCGGTTTTATACACATCCTATCAAATGGTGCACCAACGACTTTCTTTAACTACCTGAGTGACGAATTGCTGTGCAAACTGGAATTCATATCAGTAGACAACAACCGTTTAAACGCCTCACAAACTAACTTTTACAGTGCCGTAGAGCGAGGATCTGTTTCAGATTGGGGAGTGAGCTATCACAGAAAACCTTTTAACTTAGAAAATTACCCGATCAATTCTCTATTGGTGTCGGGATTAACAATAACTTTTATTTTGTACCTGATTTACAGCTATCTTTTTGGAGCTTAATAACAAATGAAATATTTAAACAGACCATCTCAAAACCGCGAAAACCATCATTACTTTAATCAACAACAGGGCGACAATAGAAAACAGCACAATCCGAACCATCATCACCACTCTATTAGCTTAAATGATGTATTTCGGTCGTTATTAGCCCTTACTCAACTAGACAAAGACATCCCGACATTGATCAAGCTTTTTGAAGAACAAGGGCTTGAAATATGCGAAACGCGTGTACGCACTTGGTCAACACCCGTGCATATCAACAATAGACCAATACCACACATTATTTTTGTTGGCTTTATGAAATTACTTGAGCGCATCAATGCTGAAGCGAAACTCAAAGATATTAATCTGTTTGATCTGTCAGAGATCTTGGACGATATACGCAACTAACAATTAAGTGGTTTAGCTATGACTGAAGAAATAAATAGTAATGAAAAAAAAGATGGTCCTATTACGGATGTAGGTAAAAAGTTTGCTGGTGCACGTAAAGACAACCCATCACCAGACTTTTCAGGCAACATGAATGGAATTAAGTCTGACAGCCTAGTGACTAAAAAGGAATATTGGCAAAAGCCTGATTTTAGAGCTGATGCCCAATCTGGCCACAAACCTGTAAAACATGCACTATTATTTTCTTTGGTCTATGCAAACTTAACCAACAAGCCTTTAGGGGGTGGTTGGTTTAGCATAGGTCAAAAGCAATGGGATGATGCCTACATTGCTACACTACACTTCTTAAAAAACAAATATGAAAGCTCACACTACGAACTTTTAGAACAACTGACAGACGACTTTAATGCGTACATGACCGTTAAGTTTGGTGCTGGACGAAGTGAAAAAGATATTTTAGAACGCTACTCAGCTGGACGACATACCAATCGCAGAGTTAAACACCCACTATCATTTAGTTCAGACACACAGTTACGCTTAAATAATCTAATCCCTTTAGGATGGCCAGACGATCGTGTACTTGATGCAGATAATTATGGTGCCAAAAAGTTATTAAACACTGAGACTGGTCAATATAAGTGGTATGCCGTTAAATCCATTTCAGCAAAGCGCTTTCAAACACTAGATAATTGGACAGAATACGACACATTCGATGCAGCACTAGAAAAAGTAAAAACATTTTTTCAGCCAATTTTAGATGAACGAGTCATAGAACCCAAAAAAGGACGCGCAAAACCCCCAAAAAGACCGCGCTACGACAGAGTTGAAGTACGCGAGGGTAAGGACCATCGAAAGGGTGAAAACATCGATAGCCAGTTGCTTATGGACTATTTCAAATTTTCTGGAGTCGAGTTCGGTAATTGGGTAAATCAAAAGGAACGTGCATGGTTTCTGAATTGCACGTATGACTCACTAATGGATCTTGTCGAACTTCTATGTCTACCCGTTACGTTCGCATCTTTAGGCGGTAAGCTAGGAATAGCATTCGGTTCGCGTGGCACAGGCGTTGATAGCGCAGCAGCTCACTTTGAACCAGGTAATATGCTTATTCATTTGACCAAGACGCAAGGTGTTGGAGCACTAGCCCATGAGTTCGCGCACGGATTTGATTGTGTTTTGGCAAAACGAAACGGACTCAATAATAACTTTTTTAGCGAATACTTTCTTTACACCAGTAAAGGGCGTTACTCAGTACAGAATCATCAAGAGTCAGCATACAAACATCTTAAAGATGGCCAGACTGCAGATAAGTTTATCAAGCTGGTTAATTATCTTACTTTTAAGTCAACCAAATACCTTGATTACGAAGAAAGACAAGGCGGTACGGGCTTTATGAATAACGCCATGCACCTAGATCAATCACGGTCAATGTATTGGTCACAGCCAACAGAAATCTTTGCCAGACTGTTTGAATGTTGGGTGACGGATAAGCTGGCTGAAAATGATCAACAAAATGGGTTTTTGGTGCACGGCACAGAAGAGTCGGCAAATAGTTGGAATATGAAGTTAAGCGCATATCCAACAGGCAGAGAACGGGCAATTTTAGTTGATTTGATGGATGATTGGCTAAAAGCATTAGTGAGGTCGTGGACGAAATGAATGCAATCACTAAGACCTCAAAAAAAGAACGGATCTTATTCAATAATCCCAAAGCAACACGACTTTACAGGGAAGCAATAACAGAGCTTATTGCGTTTAAACCTTGGGAAGTTAACGCCACTGAGAATATGCTTACGATCTGCAACACCTACCGCTATGTCGTGAATAAACGTTGTTGTTTAGGGTACGAGTTTTGGTGTTACGACCGAAGCGAAAAAGAATGGGTACGTGTTAAGCCCTCAAGCGGTCGCCACAACTATGGGAAAAACTGGTGCAAAACAAATGACAAAAACAATGGTCTACAAGGCAGTAAAACGAGCAGATTTTGAGTATTCAAACGCAGCGCGTGGATACGTGTATCGGGGAGAGAAAATATCTGATGCTGAAGCGGAAAAACTAAAGCATAAATGGGCTAAAAAAGACCTGATGGACAATGCAAAAAAAGATGGATCGTTCACACCAGAATCATTAGAAATGTTCAAAACCTTGGTGAATCATGTATCACCACGGGAGTTGACCGCCAAACAGCAAGCTTTGACATACCATAGCCTTAAACGCTACACAGATTGCGTATTTAACCTTTATGAAGTCACCGCTAAACAAACACCTCCAGCAAAACTAAAACGACCGTACAGCATGCCTAGACTGGATGGTACGGATAACCCTTGGAACCAAGGCAAACGAGAAAACGATGTCTATATATACAAGGGGATTGAGTACAAAGGCATTGAAGCGGAAACAGCAATGCATAAAGTGGTGATTGCATCAGAATTAACGGCAATTGCCGGATTGGATAATCAGTTAGCGAATCTGGCCAACGAAACAGGTGTAGCGTTGTTTTCAGAATTTATTGAAGTTGCACACCAGAACAATGATTTAAAGGATTTAACATATGTAGTTTTTGATTATGTAAAACATCTAATTGTGACGATTGATCGCTATTTTGATTTAAAACTGAAATCTAACGTGTCGGTCAGTATTTCAGTGAACCGAGTAGCTGGCTATTCAAGGTATAGCATAGTTCAACGGAAATAGACGCACGAACGCAACCAGTGACATTACATGTGTCGTCAATGACAGCTTATGTGTCTCGAACGTGCACGTAATTTTGGATTGATTGGTTTGAATGCAGAAAATGTAAATTATGCAAAGTAACACCATGAATATAGCTGATGATTGTACGGTAGTACGTAGACCGTATCAAAGAATGACGACAGCTAACATGCTTAAGATTTGTTATAATAAACAAATTGTTAGTATCTAAACGACACATGAGCTGTCATTTTTTGGAAATTGCGACTACCCTATTCATTTTAATTCGAACTTTAACTTATGTTCACCTGAAGTCTAGTTAATAAAACTTTTAATAATTTTATTTATTATTTTCAATAACTTATATAAATAAAAAAATAATTATAAATTTTTGGTTCATGAACCTAATGAATTTATTGATACTTTTATAAAATAGAGTTAATTTGTCCGAGAGATATGGGTAGATATCTATTTTTGGTCTTTTTAGTGATTAGAGATATGACCATTGTCATCAAATTTTAAGGAATTCCTTAAGTTTTTTTCTTATAATTCAATAAAATAATTTTGAATACTCAAAAATTAAATGTAATATAAGTCACATTATGAACCGTTAAGTGAAATACGTTTTGCTTAAACGAATGATTGAGTTAGATCATCTAAATGATGATCGTGCTAGAAGACTCAGGTTTTACACCAAAATATTTGGCAGACTTTATTTTAAATACAATCCTAAACTGAATATAAAAAACCTTCGGAGGGCTTATTTGGCCAAACTAACCATCAACCTGAAAAAACTAAATTCTTACGCTAAGTATTTTTTCTAAAAGACACCGTACATATAGCATTACTTTATGTTAATAAAAATTTAGCATCATTTTTGACGCTTATTTGTTGTATGTGCAAAAGCAAGACATTTTAAATAAAGAATCTTTTAATATGAAAGTTACATATCCAGAGACAGGTATATACGAGCACGAACTCAAAGCAATTGATAAGATTAAAAAGGTCTTTGATCGTGGCGAAAAAACTAAAAACTGGCGAGCATATGCTGGTTTTGAATTTATGCATAAAAATGGAAAAAAAGCAGTAGCGAAAGGTAGTTCTGAGAAATTTGAATATGATCTCCTAATTATTACTCATGCAAACATTTTGGTCATTGAATTCAAGGACTGGAACGGTAAGGAAATTACAAAAGTTGCAGGAAAATGGTACGTAGGTAATAAAGAGCAAGATTCATGCCCTGTAGCTAAAAATGTAAAAAAAATGCAAATTATAGTTAATAAACTAAAGGATAAAGTTTCAGAAAAGAAAGCTAAGGGCATTACATTTCATTACCAAAGTGTTTCTCACTTTGTTGTCATGTGTGGTAAAGCAGATTATTCGCGCCTGCCTCCAGAAGATTTAGAGCACATTCTTTCGATAGATGAGTTTATACAATTAGCTCAACAGAAGAATTTTAATAATATGTTCCGCAAGCATCTGGAACGTGATGGTCGCATATATGATATTAAAAAAGAATATCACGCCATTATTGATGAAATTTTTGCGCCTGACCAAATTCAACCACGCTCTTTGATTATTAATAATCATGAACGAGGTGACTTGATCTTACCGCATCCTAAAAAGATTTATAGCGAGTATAAAGCGCATTCATTGACCATCGTTGGTGAAAAATCTTTAATGCGTTGTTGGGATTTTAATGAATTCAAGTTGAGTAACTCAAGAATGAGTCAGCCTCAACATCGATTCAACTTGATCTGCAATGAGCGCCGGGTTTTCCAAAAAATTAAAACAGAAAAGCCTGATCTTTATCAAAGTTGTTTGCACCCGATTACAAACCCAAGTCTTGATGACATGACATCAAAATATAATGAGTTGTATGAGTTGCCTGAGAACAGCTATCGAGTCAACGAATTCATCGGCGCTTATGCTGAGAAAATGTCTGAATCTGAGAAATTGGATTTATTCCAGATTTTGCTTGGTAAATTTAATCACCTACATCAAATGGGAATTACTCATGGTGATGTGGGTGATCATAGTGTGTGGATCTCTTATAAAAAGGAGATATTGCTATCCAATTTTTCGGCAGCAAATGATCAAACACAGCCCTCGAAAATTGACCCTGAACTGGCTAACGAACTCCCATTTTTGAATACAACAGCTCATCTTCCGAATCTTGCGCTGACAGCTGCACAAAAGGATGTGTATTGGTTAGGGCAGTTAATCCTTCATATTTGGAAGAATGCTCGACTGAGCCCACGTTCATTGAAAAAATTTAGTCTTGAGGAGCGAGATCAGAACCACTGGTTAGAGCGTATTTTAACACGAGCTTTGACAGGGAAATATGATAATGCATGTGCAGTATTCCAAGATTTCTTAGCTCAAAAACCTGCTGAACAAGTTAGTTATGAACTTGATGCAGATGTACTGAATCCATATTTAAATCAGACAAATACCTATATCAGTTACCCGATATTTGGCGCGCCTATTGATGCTAACCAAAATTTTACACTCTATGCATCAGGCAACATGTTAGTCAAAACATGGATGGGTAAAGTTGCATCTGCAATGACAACTTATCAAAAGAGTTGTTTTAAGCGATTCTTTGAAGAACTTAAAATGACGCAGGCTCTCAATTTGCCATACCTTCCTAAGATTATTGATTTTGGTTTATCAACTAGCACAGCATGTGTGTATCTAGTAACTGAAATGGTAAAGGGTGAAGCTTGGTCAACGGTTATTGAGGGCTTAACTGAGGATGAAAAAAATGAACTTTCACTTCAGTTATTGCATTCTCTGAAAAAATTTCATGAGCATGGCTTTCAACATGGAAACTTGGATGATGAAAAGATTCTAGTAGATAAAACAAACTTGAAAGTTAGTTTTAATGATTGCTTCCATCCTGAAGTACCACAACCTGATTCTTCTAATGCTTATTTCCCATCTGATATTGAAGATCCAACAGTCATTCAGTGTGACAACTTTACTGCATTGAAATTAATCGCAGATCTATACGATATAGACTTGGCTGTGGATGATGTGGCTTCAATGGATCCTACTTTATCCTGGCTAAATACAGCCTTGAGCATAGAAGGAATGGAAGATCCAAGTGTACGCTATATTGATAATTCTCGCTTTATAGAGGCATTTGAATGTAAGGGTGCTATTGTAAAAGAAGCTCCTCAGATTAGTATTTATACAAGTAAGGTTGAGACGCCCTTTACGATTTATCCCGAAAACGGCAAAGTTTATATCCAACTTGAGGCAGCAAGTGAGGGGGATTTTCGATTTACACTTAGCGGAATCAATGGCATGTTAAAAGGGTTTTATAAGCCCCATGAAAATCAATTAAGTTTCCTTGATTTTGTCAAAAAACAAGACCTGTGGTGGAAGGCTAGTAGGGATGCAGATCTGACTATTGATGTTAGCATTGAAGTCCACCCGATATCTGGGATGAGTAAGCGTGACAACATTGTAGAGTTAAATGACTTCTTAGCAAAAGATCAAAACTTTAAGGATGCTATTGAACAGTTTAAGCAAGCACAGCTCAAAAGGACTCAAGAGAAAGAGGAAACATTACGGGCTCTGCGTGAACAAAAAGCATTACAAGAAGAGATAGGCGATGTTATAGCTACTGATGAGCTTATGGCACAGCCAATGAGTCATCTGCCTACACATAGCCACTTAATTGATATTGAAACGAAAGAGTTGTGGAAAAAAGTCATGGCGACTGAGCGTCATGCACATCCTACAATCACTCTGTCTGAGCCGTTAAAGATAGTTTCGAGCAAACATTTTAAAGATTCAAAGAGTGCTATTGCATACTATGACTCTGCAGAAGATGTTTCAGCTAAATTTTCAAAGACCGATAAAGTCGATGTAATGTGCACTAAAGAAACTGGGGCGGGAGGTGATTACACTTTCTGCATAGGTACGGTGAATATTGCGCAATCAAAAGTCGGAGAATTGTGGATCGATTTTTGTAAAAAAACAAATGAAGTTCCTGAAGAAGCAACACTGTTTCTACAAAGCAAGGCAGATAAGTCATCTAATCGGAAACGTGCAGATGCTCTGACAAATATTCTGAGTAATAAGGCTGTCATTGAAAATCTCGTAGATTACTTTGAACCATCATTAGTGATTGAAGCAAAAGATTATGAGATTGAAGTGCCTGATGAAGATCTAGATCACTATAACAAATACAAAAATGGGGAATTGGTTAAAGCCCTCAATCCATTACAACGTAAAGCGTTCCGTAATGTGCTTAAGTATGGACCTGTATCACTATTAAAGGGACCACCAGGAACCGGCAAAACTGAATTTATCTCTATACTGGCTCACTATCTCTATGATAAACAAAATGTATCTAACATCTTAATTGTTAGTCAGTCGCACGAAGCTGTAAATACAAGTGTTGAGCGTATACGTCAGCTATGCACAGAGTATGACACACCATTAAGTATTGCTCGAATAAGCAATAAAGAGAGTGCTGTGTCTCCTGAATTAAAAGATGTCTATACAGGCTCAATTATTACGAGCCAGATAGAGCTGTTTAAGTCTAATATTAAAGAAAGAGTGCTTGAGCTTGCAAAAGATTTATCACTTGAAGCTGAATACTTGAGCGATCTTTATGAAATCAGAGTCACTATTTTAAATAGTCTTAAATCTGCGTATCAGTCAATCGACCAAGATGATCTTGATCAAAAGTTTAGTTTCTCATTAGAAGAGTATACCCAGGCTTTCAAATCAGCAATGCATAAGCTGAAGAGCATGTTTGACGGAAATCAAGACTTTTGGGATCAACTGGAAGACTGTATCAATGATAAAGAGATAACAGTATTAAACCAGTTAAATAAGATCGACATGATTACGTTCGCAGCACTTAATCAATACTACGGGGTATCTAATGAGGAAGGACTTAAAGCGAAAGCCTTGATCAATATTGCCCTAGATTATGAACCATTAATTGAAAGCCAAAATGCTAATTATGAAAGTTTTCTGGTCAAAACAAGGCAATTAGTCTGTGGCACATGCGTTGGTGTTGGCCAACAAAGTATTGGAATCGCCAATCACGTATTTGATTGGGTGATTATTGATGAAGCAGCACGTTCAATCGCTTCAGAATTGGCAATTGCAATGCAGTCAGGTGCACGTATTTTATTAGTTGGGGATCAAGACCAACTTCCTCCACTATATTCGAGCGATCATATAAAGGCTTTAGCTAAGCAACTTAAGATATCAGATGATGATTTGGAAGATAAATTACAAAGCGACTTTGGCCGTATCTTTAATTCACATTATGGACTAAAGGCTAGTTCAGAACTCTTGTCACAGTACCGAATGAGTCCGAGCATCGGCGAATTAGTTTCAGACTGTTTTTATGAAGGAAAACTTGAAACTGAAGTTGTCGATTCTCGTGGTTTAAGTGATGAAGAGCTGAAAGAAATTAAGTTAAAGCGGATTGTGCCTGATAACTATGCATCCGACATCGTAATAGAATTGAATTCAACAGTTACTTGGGTGGATACTGGGAATGCTGAGCATTTCAAAATGGAGAAAGGTAGTAGTATTTATAACCCACATGAAATTAATGAAATTATCGATTTTCTTCAGCGGATTGACCAAGACAAACTCTTGTTAAATAAATTAGTGCCAGAGCCTGATTCCCTTAAAGAGCCTGCTATTGGTGTAATTTGTACCTATGCTGAGCAAAAAAACCGGTTAAGAAAAGCCTTCTCTTTGTGTGAAGTGTCAGATGCATTGAGATCAATTGTGCGTATTGATACGGTGGATAGTTATCAAGGTAAACAGAATAAGATCATCATTCTCTCAGTTACGCGAAATGATCCAACTAAGTTTCCTGCATTTTTGAAGTCACCAAATCGTGTGAACGTGGCTTTATCTCGCGCAATGGATCGTCTTGTAATCTTTGGTGCGTCAGAAATGTGGCAAGGAGTCAACAGTAACTTACCTTTAGGACGCGTATTAAATTACATCAAGTGCCGTGAAAATCAGACTTTAGAATATCGATATATTTCAAAACGCGCCATTGTCAAAATAGTACAAAACAATCCGCACATTAATAAAAATAGATCAAAAAAATATAGAAAGGCAGGGGTATAACTCATGGAAAATTCACTAAGAAGCTATCATGACGTAGATGTTACATTGCCATCACAACTATTCAATGTGGCATTTAGCTATACCACAACAGATACCTTAGATTTTATTGATTCTATGGTATTGCGCCTATTGGTAATTGCACCACTTTCTGCTGAAAAAATAGCGCGGTTCTTAGGGTTATCTAATCATGAAACAGATGTGCTATTAACTAAATTATTAAAACAAATGCAGATAAAACATCTTGAAGATGATCGATTTGCTCTGACTCAGCGACTTGAGAAAGCATTCTCGGATGTTTGTGCAATTCCTTATGTAAATAAGATTGAGGACAATATTCAAAAGATGAGTTTTGAGATGATTGGCTTGAATCCTGAGCCAGTTAATCCCAACGCATCTGACAATGGGGCAAATTCAATTAAATTAGATGCTTCTAACCAATACCTTTCAAATGGTGAGTCTTTGGTTAGTAAGGAGTTTCAGAAAAATTTTCGATTTTATTTCAGCCAAGGATTAGTTAAGTTGAATCCATCAGTGGATGAAAAGAAGCTGCAACTGTATAAAATGAGCCAAGTGGAAAAATTGCGAGACCATTCTCGTCGTTTTACATTACCATTGACGCTTGATGAGAATTATACACCTACAGAGATTAGTGATTTTAATCACATGGAAAATCTTAACAAAATCGAAGATTCTCTTTACGCTGCTCTTAGATCAGCTAAGAAGCCACAAAATATTGAGGATATTCTAAAGGTACTCCATGAATTAGATATGGAGGATACTTTTTCAGTTGAATCTATTTTTAGCGAGAATAAGCTTAATTTAGATCGCTTATTTAAGCTAGAACACAAATCCAATGAATACTTTATCGGGCCAATATATTCTAAGGAAAATTCAGACCTGTTTTTCAAAACAATCAAACAATATCAAGACCAGAATAATGATGATAAACAGCTGTATTGGTTAGCTCCATCAGATGAATTTTGGGGTAAGTCAGATAGATTTAGTGATTTTATTGATCGTTTATCGACAACCACAATTACCAAAAACTTTAAATGCTTCTTACCAGTGGCATACAGAAATGATAAACAATCAATCGCAAGTTATAAAAAACTAATCACAGCTGAGGCAGGAGCCAAGCACTTTCTAACGTTTAAGGAAAGTAGTGTAGTTTTTGACGGTAATTTTGAGCTTTTGGTTATGAAAGACTCTTTTTGTGTTTTGATTATTCACGTTAGTGATTCATCCACAAATATTTTAACAACAGTGCCTGTGGGTATTATTGTCAAAAATAAGGCTATTGCCCAATCGTTTTATAAGTTTTTTGAAGACTTAGAGAACGATGGAGAGAACTTCTTTGGTTTATTAAATTCTAAAAAATAGAATAATCATCTTAAAAAGCTAGCAGATTTGCTAGCTTTTTTAAACTCAAATTAGAGTGGCAACAATCCAGACCAGACATTTCTACTTTGAAGTGGCTTTGTTGCACAAAGATTTGAAATGCAAAGCGCCCCTAATTGAGCC
>NZ_SGSS01000013.1:0-92379 GCF_004209135.1 Acinetobacter sp. WCHAc060006
AACACCTGCAACACCTGCAACACCTGCAACACCTGCAACACCTGCAACACCTGCAACAACATCTATGCAACCGACTGTACAGACAGTGGTAGAAACATCAGCCGTTAATACACAGGAACCTGAACAAGGTGCGCTGGTAACTCCTACAGCAAAAGTACAAGAAGCAAATGCTGAACATCAACTTGAGCGTCGTTTGGATGAGGCGTATGTTGAAAATCCATCAGCGGATGTAGTGACTGCAGAGATAGGAACAACGGTAAAGCCTGTTATTGAGCAGGTTGTTGAAGTAGCGCAGAATACGACATCTACAGTACAGCCCAAATGATGTAATTGAAGATCATATTGTCTAAATTTTAGGTTGATCGGTAGCACATAAAAAAAGACGCATTTTGCGTCTTTTTTTATGTTAGAAACTTTATTTTGTTGGGCTGGCTTTGGGTTTAAACCATGTGCGGATCATCACGAAGGCAAAAGGAATAAAAATGAGAACCAAGACCGTACCAAAAATCACCCCACCAAATACACTGAGGCCGATTTCTTGACGGCTGACTGCGCCAGCACCTTGTGCAAATATCAGTGGAATAACACCTGCACCAAAGGCCAATGATGTCATTAGGATTGGCCGAAAACGTAATGAAGCTGCTTCTATAGCTGCATCAATCACATGTTTGCCTTCGCGCTGTGCCATTGCAGCAAACTCAATAATTAAGATGGCATTTTTACACGATAAGCCAATGGTTGTGAGCAGTGCGATTTGGAAATAAATATCATTTGGGAAACCACCCAAGAATGAAAAGATCACACAGCCTCCAATCCCTAAAGGAATCGCAATCATGACCGCAGCAGGAATGGACCAACTTTCATATAAAGCCGCTAAACATAGAAAAATAAATCCGATAGAAACAGCATATAAAAACAGTGCTTGATTACTGGTTTTTTGTTCCTCAAAAGACAGTCCGCTCCAAGCCAAATCAATATCTTTGGCTTGATCTACCAAGCTTGCGACTTGTTGCATTGCTTGGCCTGAGCTAACTGCTGCAGTTTTGTCTGCATTAACTTCAAGTGCACTATAACCATTAAAGCGGTTGACCAATTCTGGACCACCAGACCAATTAATGGTAGAGAAGCTCGCAAAGGGTACCATTTCATTTTGATTGTTGCGTACAGACCAGTATTGCAAATCTTCTGGTGTAGCTCGGAAGGGCGCATCACTTTGTATCATGACGCGTTTAATTCGGCCTCTATCAATAAAGTCATTGATATATTTACCACCCAATGCAGCTGATAATGTACTGTTGATGTCAGCCATCGCGAGGCCAGAAGACATGGCCGCTTTAGGGTCGATATTAACCTCTAATTTGGCTTTGTCTGGCGCAGCTTTTTTATCAAGATTTTCAAAACCTGAGTATTGCGCAGAATCTTGCTTTAATTGCGTGAATTGCTGATTTAAAAATTGACGACCTTGGCCATTAATATCACGAATCCAAAAACTTAGGCTGTCGGTATCTCCTAAGCCAATCACAACTGGTGGTGCAGTAATGTTAATTTTGGCATTGGCATGACTACGGAAATAAGCATTCGCACGCTCACGTATGGCATTGGCATTATTTTTTTGCCCACTACGTTCATCCCACGGCTTGAGCTTAATAAAGCCTTGGGCCATGTGTTGACCTGTACCCGTACGGTTGCTGCCATAGCGGAGCATAACCAGATCAACATTATTTTTTTCATGTTCTAAGAAATAATCACGAACCGATTCACCCACTTTCATGGTCTGTGACATTGGTGCATTGTCTTGTAAGGTAATTTGTACACTTAAACGACCTTGGTCTTCATTGGGTAAGAAGCTGGATGGTAAGGCACGATAAAACAGTGCAAACACAAGAATAAGTGCAGCAATGATTACAAAGCTCACCCATTTAAAATCAATAATGGTATGGCTAAGTTTTACATATTGATGTTTTATAGCTTCAAGCAAGCGGTTAAATCGCGTCGCCCAAGTAAATGGTTGTGTCGTTGGTTTTAAAATAAGTGCACACAATGCAGGTGTAAGTACTAACGCGACTGCAAGTGAGATCGACATGGCAGTAATTAAGGTCAGTGCAAACTGACGATAAATGACCCCAGTAGAACCACCAAAAAATGCCATTGGAATAAATACAGCAGTGAGCACCAAGGTGATACCAACCAGAGCGCCACTAATTTCATGCATAGAAGCTAAAGACGCTTGTTTGGCATCTAAATGTTGTTCGTGCATCAGCCGTTCAACATTTTCAACTACCACAATGGCATCGTCCACCAGTAGGCCAATGGCCAGTACAAGTGCAAATAAGGTGAGGGTATTAATACTCAAACCTAAAAGCAGGAGTACACCCATTGTGCCTAAAAGTACGACAGGAACAGTAATGGCAGGAATTAAAGTTGCACGCCAGCTTTGCAAAAACAGGAACATCACGACAATAACCAAAAGAATGGCTTCAAATAATGTTTTGACCACTTCTTTAATGGATTCACGGACAAATGGTGTGTTGTCGCTTGGATAAACCAGTTTATAGCCATTTGGTAAAGACTTAGACAAACGGTCGACGGTGTCTTGAATACGTTTTGCAGTTTGAATGGCATTAGCACCAGAGGCTAAAGAAATAGCCATACCTGCAGAAGGATAACCATTAATGCTGTTGTAAGATTGGTAATTTTCTGCACCTAACTCTACTCGTGCAACATCTTTTAAATAGACAAAACTACCATCAACATTGGCTTTTAAAATAATATTTTGAAATTCTTCAGGCGTTTTTAAACGAGAGCCCGAACTGACTTTGGCATTTAAATATTGTTCTTGTGCGCTAGGAAGTTCACCAATACCACCAGCAGCCACTTGCGTATTCTGTGCTTCAACTGCTTTTTGAATATCACTTGGGATGAGGTTGTATTTTTTGAGTTGATTTGGATTTAACCATATCCGCATGGCAAACTTTGAACCAAATACGTCAACTTCACCAACGCCTTCAACGCGTCCTAATTCGCTCTCTAAATGCGTCAATAAATAATCAGACAGTTCAATATTGCTGCTTTTATGTTGCTCATCATATAGGCCAATCACCATATAGGTATCACCTAAAGACTTGAGGACTCTAACCCCT
Source organism: Acinetobacter sp. WCHAc060006 (assembly GCF_004209135.1). Classification (NCBI taxonomy): domain Bacteria; kingdom Pseudomonadati; phylum Pseudomonadota; class Gammaproteobacteria; order Moraxellales; family Moraxellaceae; genus Acinetobacter; species Acinetobacter sp. WCHAc060006. The sequence goes on from NZ_SGSS01000013.1 coordinate 3,141, forward strand.
TGGCGTTGGACATCATCTGGTAAGCGACTTAATACACTATTAATAGAGTTTTGTACTTGAACTTGCGCTGTATCTGGATCAGTACCATTTTCAAAACTAATATTAATGCGGCTACGGCCATTGGCATCACTGCTGGAGCTAAAATACAGTAAATGATCCAGCCCTGTAATTTGCTGCTCTAATATTTGGGTGACGCTTTCTTCTACAGTTTGCGCATCTGCACCTGAATAGGTTGCGCTAATGGAAATACGCGGTGGCGCGATATCTGGATAACGCTCTACAGGTAAATTTAATAATGCAAATACACCAGCAACCATCACAAAAATGGCCAGTACAAAAGCAAAAATAGGGCGCTGGATAAAATATTTAGAGAGCATAATTTAATTACTTTCCATTGCGCTGAAAAGTTCCATTTATAGGTTAAGCTACGAGCGCCAACGCTTTAAATCAGCCAAAATAGACTGAGCATAAACACAGAAATTACTTTGTACTTATATACTAAAAACATGAATAAAAAATGTAGCTCATGCAACAAGTCTAAAAAATAAATACAACTTGATTGACTGCATGCCTTTGCAAGCGTGCCTATATGTTACAAATGTAAACTGAAGCCATGATTGGATTTAAGGAAAATATAGATTATCTCTAAATAAAGCACTTCATTATGCTTAGTGATTAAATTGCGCATAATTTAAAAATATTTTTACTTTGGCTGGGTCTTATGGTTTTTGCGTGTGTAGAGTGCTCTGCAGTTTGAGGTTCTATCTCCAATCAGTACAAGCGTTTTAAACCCATTGAGAATATTTATTTATTGTACTTTTGGGCTTTTATAAGCCGACTTGAGGGCATAATGAGTATAAAGAATGTAGTAAAAATTTATAAAAAATGAAGATGACATGAATGCATAAATAAGTGGAGGCGATGATGGTTGAAAGAGAAAACTTAGTTGAGCAAATAAAAATCGCAATCCAGTCCCAACAATATGAACAGGCTAATCATTTATTACAATATTTAAATGCAGCCGATATTGCACTGGTACTACAGCAATTTAAGCCAAGCACTCAGGTGCAGTTATTGCATTTATTGGGAAATAAGGCTGATGTATTTTCATTTTATAGCCCAGCCGAGCGCGTTAAATTAGCTGAGCAACTGAATATTGCAGATTTGGTTGAAATAATTGAGCAAATGCATTCAGACGATAGTGCAGATTTGGTCAAGGCATTATCGTCCATCGTACAAAAGCAATTATATACCCGACTCAGTTTAAATAAGCGACTACAAATTCGTTCCTTAGCAGCATATCAGGAAGAATCCGCTGGCGCGATTATGAGTTTGGATGTCGCGACTTTGCCTGCGGAAATTACTATTCAGCAGGCGATAGAACAACTCAGACAAGATACGTCTAATCCAGATACCTTGTACCAAATTTATATCGTGAATGAACACAAACAACTGCAAGGCGTGATTTCATTACGAGAAATGATTTTAGCCAATCCTGAGGACATCATTGCCGATGTAATGCATAAAGAAGTAATTTATGCACATGTGGATGATGACCAAGAAAGCGTTGCTAAAAAGCTTAGTTATTATGATTTTATTGCTTTGCCAATTGTGAATGATCAAATGCAATTACTGGGTATTGTGACCTATGACGATGCTTTGGATGTGGTCAGTGAAGAAGCCACTGAAGATTTTTTAAAAGCGGGTGCGGTCAATGCCAATAGCAAACTGAGTTTAAAAACAGCGCCAATCTTTCAGCTCTATCAAAAGCGGGTATTTTGGCTGGTGTTTTTAGTATTTGGCAGTTTGCTATCGGGATTTGGAATTGCACACTTTGAAGATATTATTGCCACAAATTTAGTATTGGTGTTCTTCTTACCTTTATTGGTTGGCAGTGGCGGAAATGCAGGATCACAATCTGCAACTTTAATGGTGCGTGCCTTGGCAACAGGGGATGTGCATTTTAAAGACTGGTTTTATCTGATTGGCCGTGAAAGTTTGGTGGCATTATGTCTTGGCGCCACGATGGCAATTGCCGTCTCTGCATTGGGCTATTACCGTGGTGATGAAATGGTCGCTTTGGTGTTGGCACTCAGTATGATGGCAATTGTGATGTTGGGTTGTTTGATTGGTATGAGTCTGCCATTTATATTAAACCGCATGGGGCTAGACCCAGCCAGTGCATCTGCACCCTTAGTGACTTCTATTTGTGACGCCTCTGGAGTATTGGTGTATTTATTTATTGCCTCTCAGCTATTACTTTAAGTAAGTTACTATGGATTTATAACTTATGTTTTGCCTGATTTAATCGCATTTGGACAATACAATGACCGAAAATAAACAGATTAAAAATCTTGAAAAAAAATTGTCAGAGCAAGAGGTGATTCGCTTAGAACGTGACTTGGCTAAATTTGCCAACATGATGGACTCTGTCATAAGGATTCCATTTACTAAGCAAGGCGTAGGTGCGGATGCAGCTTTAAGTACCATTCCTATTGCAGGGGACATCGCAGGTTTTATTTTGACCTGTTATGCCATTATGAAAGCCAAACAAATTGGTGTACCACAGCAAAAATTAAACCCTGTGATGAAAATGGCAATGTTAGATGCTGTTGTGGGCTTTATTCCTATTGTAGGAACGGTATTTGATGTTTTTATTCGTCCAAGTCGTAAGGCCTTAGATGTGGTACATACGCATATTCGTGAAGAATATCAAATTCGTAGTGATACACACGTGGTGCATCCTTTTTTGCACGAACAATTAGAACAGAAGCAGCAACATTCAGCTTTTTGGCGTAATCCAATTGTGGCGTGGATCTGGATTCATATTCCAGACTTGTTGGGGCTGTTGTTCATTGTATTATTTTTATTTGCGATGTGGATGGGTGGTGTTTGGTTGTGGCAATGGATACAGCATTTTTAAATGTGATGTATTTAAACAACAATACAGACATTAAAAAAGCCTCCGCGAAGGAGGCTTTTTTCATCGAATACTTAAGCTAACATTATGGGCAATCTAATTGCTGTAATGCGGCAACACGTTGTTCGATTGTTGGGTGAGTTTGGAACAAAGCAGCTAAACTAAAACCTTCTTCACGTCCTGCAGAAATCGCAAAAGCTTTCATTTCTTTAGGCATTGCATCTGGCATTTCAGATTCTGCTTGTAAACGTAACAATGCAGAAATCATGGCTTGTTTGCCTGCTAGGCGAGCACCCGCTTCGTCTGCGCGGTATTCGCGATAACGCGAGAACCACATCACGATAGATGAAGCAAGAATACCAAACACGATATCCAGCACAATCGTAATCACAAAATAAGCGATACCAGGTGCTTCACCTTCTTCGCGACCAAAGACATTACGGTCAATAAAATCGCCTGCAACACGTGCAAAGAACATCACAAAGGCGTTGACTACACCTTGAACCAAAGCCAAGGTCACCATGTCGCCATTGGCTACGTGGCCAATTTCATGTGCCAATACAGCGCGAAGTTCGTCTTTGTTCATACGTTCTAGCAAACCCGTTGAAACAGCGACAAGTGCGTCGTTTTTGTTCCAACCTGTTGCGAAAGCGTTAGATTGATAAGAGGGGAAAATACCAACTTCAGGCATTTTAATGCCAGCACGCTGCGCAAGTTGAGCAACTTCTTGTAAAAGCCACGCTTCAGCTTGGCTACGCGGTGCGTTCGGGTCGATAATTTCAGTACCAGTGGTTTTTTTCGCCATCCATTTAGACATGAATAGAGAAATTAAAGAACCAACCATACCAAACACAAAACAGATTACCATTAGGTTGCCAAGCTGTAAGCCGCCTGCGCCGTGGTAACTGCCGACACCGAAGAGTGACAAAATAATGCCAGCTACAATCAGTACCGCGAGGTTGGTTAGCAAGAACAAACCAATCCGCATCATTGAGAAAATCCTCGTATTATGGAAAAATAATCTGATCTACAAATCATAATCATTAAGTTCAATATGAGGTGAAAGTCTAATAATTTCAAGAAATAATTAGTAAATCTCTCAGAAAAAAGAAAAATGCTGTCTTTTTAATCTTTAAAATAGATATGTGCAGAGGCAGTCGCATTGGCCGTGGTATAGGAGCCTGGTGCATCAGTAAAGCTATTGCTCGCATTTTGAATTACATGACGCTGATATTTATTACTGGCTTTAAGTTCAGTCGATGTTTCATTTTGCTCATAATTGGCTGAGCTAGCAATGATTTTGCCTGCACCTGAATTTGATGCCGTACTGGTATTGTAATCGCTGATTGTACTTGCGCCGTTTGCATATAAGTTGTTATAGCGACTGGTCACACGGCGTACATAGTCTTGTGTTTCACGAAAAGGTGGCACACCGCCGTACTTTTGCACATTGCCTTCTCCTGCATTATAACCAGCTAAAACTAAAGACGTGTTGCCATTAAAGCGCTTGGTTAACCATGCCAAGTAACGTGCACCTGCCATAATGTTTTGAAATGGATCATAAGCATTTGACACATTAAAGCGTCGAGCTGTTGCTGGCATCAGTTGCATTAGACCTTGGGCACCGACTGGGGAACGGGCATTCACATTAAAGCCAGATTCAGTATGCATGACGGCTTTAATTAAACCTTCAGAAACACCGTGTTGTTGAGCGGCCTGTTTAATAATGTGGTCGAAGGCATTTTTGTTACGGCTATAGCTGGGCAAAACTGAAGATTCGTTTGATCCCCAGTTATTATAAGTGTGGATATTACTGTCTGGATAATAGGTCACTTTCACTTTTGTGAGTGATTTATCTGCACTTTGACGGTTGGTGAGTAGGGTGCTGCCTTGTTTATCTTTATAAATATAAATTTTTCCTGCATGGCTTATTTCAACCATGCCGAAAGACAGTACTGATCCCAAAATGCAAAATGCAAAATTTTTTGATTTATTTTTCATTGTCGTCGTCGAAAAAACTTCTGTCCCCAAACAGTACAAATAGAGTGTAGCAAAAATAAAAGCGATGAAAAGCTTTGATCTGTTTATTTATCGGCTAGTTTGTAAAAAGCAAGTCATTTTGCTGATTCAATAATCAAAAAAAATATTTATTTTTTTTTAATGAGCATAACTTGACACATTTAAGGTATTGATATTTAAGGAATATTAAATTGATCAAAAAATGATCAATCTAAATGAAAGCCTTAAAATAAGGGTGGATCAAGCTGTCAAGCCTTTTAGAATCCACAAAGTTATCCACAGCTTTTGTGGAAAACTGTGGAAAAGTCCAAAAGATAAGCATCTTGGCTAAAAAACAGACGCAAGCGTTCAAATTTACCGCGCTTCGATTACTTGATTATGACTGTATTTTGACAATTTATGGAATTTACATTCTTTTAATGCGGTGAGAGAGCGAATCAGCTAAAATTGCGCGGTTATTTTATTTATGGGTTAATCTCGTCTATGTACTCGCCAGTTGAGTCCGAACAAGGATTTAATTTCAAGCCTGAACTGCCTACCAGCTCAGCTTACTATCGTTTGCTGAAAAAGCTCCGTCGCCAAGTCGGTCATGCGATCCGCGATTTTAAAATGATCGAAGATGGTGACAAGGTTATGGTGTGTATTTCTGGTGGTAAAGACAGTTATACCTTGCTGGATATCTTGCTTCAGTTTAAACGCATTGCGCCAATCAACTTTGATGTGGTTGCAGTTAACCTTGACCAAAAACAGCCAGGTTTCCCTGAAGAAGTACTGCCACGTTATTTAGAAGAAAATAACATTCCGTACTATATCTTGGAAAAAGACACTTATAGCATCACAAAAAAACTTACCCCTGAAGGTAAAACTTATTGTGCTGTGTGTTCTCGTTTACGTCGTGGTTCTTTGTATGGTTTTGCGCAAGAAATTGGTGCAACTAAAGTGGCTTTAGGTCATCATCGTGATGATATCTTGGCGACTTTCTTTTTGAACTTGTTCCATGGCGGTAGCTTAAAAGCGATGCCACCAAAACTTTTATCTTCGGATAAAAAGAATATCTTGATTCGTCCACTGGCTTATGTGGAAGAAAAAGACATTATCAAATATGCTGAAATGCGCAAGTTTCCAATCATTCCATGTAACTTATGTGGCTCGCAAGAAAACTTACAGCGTGCCATATTGAACGATATGCTTCGTAGCTGGGATAAAGAATATCCAAAACGTTTGCACAGCATTTTTGGTGCATTGCAAAATGTATCACCATCACAATTGGCTGACCGAGAATTATTTGATTTCGAAGCGCTAGATAGTGAACGTGAGTTTGACTTCAAAGAGGGTGCATGCTCAACTGAAGAAGCACCAGAAGGCGAAAGCAAACGCATTAACATGGTGAATTTAGGTTTTGTTGCGGACTAAGTTCTAAAGGCATTCAAAAAAGCATCTGAAACTCAGGTGCTTTTTTTATGTATTTGATTTTATTCATTGTTGTATGGTTTTGATTAAAATTGAACGGTGCGTGCAAAATTCTTTAGCTATTTTGCAGGTGATCATGCTATAACAAGCGACAAGCAAAAAATGCTTCTTTTAAAATGCTGTCTGGATAGGCTGCACACACGAACAAAGAGATTGAGGATAGAACATGCCAGCTTTTTTAACTGACGATTGGTTTTCGACTGTAGAAACTCTAACTGCTCAAGCAGGTGACTTAAACTTACCACCAGCTCTGGCAAATCTTGCGATTAATTTGGTTGTTGCAGACGCTTCTGGCAATACTGAATTGTCTTTAGACGGTGGCGCAATTAAAAAAGGCTTATCTGCAAACGCAAAAACAACGCTAAACATGGATGCTGAAACTTTACGTAAAGTATTCCTTGAGTTTGATATGGCTGCAGCTATGCAAGCATTCATGACAGGCAAAATAAAAGTTCAAGGTGACATGTCACAATTGATGGCACTGCAAACTGCAAAGCCTAGCCAAGAACAAAAAGACTTATTCAAAAAAGTACTTGAGCAAACGGCTTAAGACTCATGAGATGAAGTGAATCACTTCAAATCAAAAAAGCTTACCCTTGGGTAAGCTTTTTTTTTCGATCTTTGAGCGAGGCGTATAAAACTAGCTTTAGATATTCACCAATTGCGGTGTGGTCTTAATATGCTCTAAATAGGCACGGATACGTGTGACATATTGTACAGCTTGACGATAACGACCATTGCTGGCTTTGTTACGGTCTAAATAAGTGTAGAGGTTCACCCATTTGTTTGGATTTTTACCCTGAGCTTTAATTTTGCTTTGCAATTGCGAAACTGCACCTGGCCCCATGTTATATGCAACCAATGCATACCAGTTACGGTCAGGCATTGGGATATGTGCATATCGTGCCAGCATTTGATCATAGTACTTCGCACCGCCTTGGATGCTTTGCGCTGGATCTGTGCGATTACTTACACCCATTGCTTTCGCTGTGCTGTTGGTCAGCATCATCAGCCCGCGTACGCCAGTAGGTGATACAGAGTCCGGTTTTAAATATGACTCTTGATAACCAATAGCTGCCAATAAATGCCAGTCAAGATTATATTGCTGTGCAGTTTTCTTAAAGCTTGCCTTATATATAGGCATACGTTTGCTCAGATCCCGTTGGATCGTGTTGAGCGCATCTTGCTTTAAAACATTACGATTATAAAAAGATGCTAATTGCCCAATGGAACCATTTTGCTTTGCACGGCAAATAAAACCACTTGCAGTTTGGCTAAGTGGATCACTGGCGTCTTTAAAAACCCAATTCAGGTTGCTATTTAAGCCATTTTTTTGCAGTGAAACGGTATCGCCACAGCTCGCAGAAAATGAAGTTAAATGCTTAGCTTCAATCGATTGAATGCTACTGGTGGTCATGGCGAAGTTGGCTTGACCTTTAGATACCATTTTTAAAGCGGTTGCATTGTCTGGAACAATTTTAAAATCAAGTTTTACATTGATGCTTTCTGCATAGTTGCGCGCAAGGTCATAACCAAAGCCATGTAAGTGCTGGCCATCTTTAAAGGCAGTGCTTACATCTGCAACTGATACGACAATTAGTTTGTTGCTATTTACAACCGAATCATATTGATGGGTTGTCTTACTTGCATTAATACTGTGAAACGGAATTAAGACAGTACTAAATACAAATGCTTTTAAAGGGAGAGAGTTTAAAGAGTTAAGGCAAAGCCTCGACCCAGAAGTTGAACTACTGTGCATGTTGTCTCCGCTACAAGTAATTTATGCCCTAAAAAGTGAAGACAAAAAATGCCTCATACTTTCTCAAGTTTGATAAATTCAATAAGGGTTGGGCAGTCATGAACGTCATTCAGAATGACTAGGAAAAAATGGGAAATATGTAGAATTTCTACACTGATGAAAAAACAAATTCGCTTAAAAGATGTGCGCATAATAAAGAGCAAAAAAATGCTTGTCAAATTTTGTACGAAAATATTTAAAAATTAACAATATAAGTTATTGAAATAAATAAATAAAAAAAATTGCAAAATATGGTGGTACAAGTGTTGTGTTAAAAGTGAGCGAATTGTGTAAATTTTGATACTTGAAAATGAAAGTAAATATGTCAAAAAATCTTATTAAATTGAAAATGTCATTCTTCAAAAAATGACCTGAAACGAGGCTGTTTTGTATCTTAAATGGACTTATTTTATGCGTTAAATAAACTCAGATTTTACGTATATTACAGTGTATTTGATGGTTCAATTTAAACTTTGGAGTATTGGGCTACTTTTAAAAAAAATGCACTAAATATGCAATAAATAACAACGAGATATTGTTGTATGCTTGATTGTAAAATAGACAAAATTAACTTGTTTTATAGGTGAAAACGATAGTTGTAAATAAGCCATTAACAGTACAACGAGCTTAAGCGATAACTACCGATAAGATTAGGCCATCATGAGAGCTTTAAAAACTGAGATTTTTAAATAAAATTCAGGATGTATATATGAAGAAAAGAGTTGATCTAATGTATGAAATTTATGCAAATTTTAGTGTTCAGCTTGATAAGTAAAAATTGCTGTGCTTTTGCAGGAAATAACAGCCAGTCATGTCCCATTTTTCATTGACACTTTTTAGTCATATTTACGATTTTAGCTATTAAAAATTTGATGCCTATATTTGATAGATCCCTGATCCATAAATGTCGCTGTATTAAGGCTAGCCATTTAAAGCATTCTTGATGCTATTTGATTTGCAGAGCAAGTCTGTCGTTGAGAATCTGGATTTGGACGGAATTCCACATATAGGAGGACTGTATTTGAAAGGAAGAAAACTTTGTTTGTGAAGGAATCTAATGATTAAAATTGAAAGATGAAAAATATTCACTTATAGTGTTTGCATTGATTATTACATCTAGATCTCCCATGATTGAACTTCGTCATTTAAAAACGCTGATCGCTTTAAGAGAGCATGGTTCTTTGGTATCAGCAGCCAATGATTTGTGTCTCACACCTTCTGCGATTTCGCATCAACTTAAAGAGCTTGACCATTGGTTTGGTGTTGAGGTAGTTAACCGTCGCAGTCGCCCGGTAAGTTTTTCCAATGTAGGGCAACGTTTATTAAAGTTAGCCGATGAAATTTTACCTCAAGTGCAAATTGCCCAATCGGATATTACGCGTATTGTGCATGGGCAAACGGGTCGAATTACTTTTTCTTCAGAATGTCATAGTTGTTTTGATTGGCTCATGCCATTGCTCAATCAATATCGCCAGCAGTATCCAGATGTCGATTTAGACTTTGCCTCAGGTTTTGAAGCGAATCCACATGAACTGTTACAAACAGGGGAGTTTGACTTATTAATTACTGCGGATCCTATTGCACTAAAAGGCATTGAATATTTTCCTATCTTTGAATATGAATCACGTTTAGTTCTGTCGAATACGCATCCCTTAGTTAGAGCGAAAGATATTACGGTACAAGAGCTTGCAGATGAAACATTGGTAACTTACCCCGTCGATAAGCATCGTTTGGATATTATGTCGCGCTTGTTTATACCTGCAAATATTTTGCCGAAGCAAATCCGTACCACAGATTTAACGCAAATGTTAATTCAATTGGTCGCAAGTGGTAGAGGTATTGCTGCTTTACCTGATTGGGTGGTAAATGAATATGAACAAAAAGGCTGGGTGACTTCACGCCGTTTAGATTGTGTGTCAGCAACGGGTTTGCGTCGCACCTTATATGCTGGCTATCGAACTGAAGAGAAAGAAAAAGATTATTTTGAAGGCTTTTTAAAACAGCTGGATAAATTTTCTAAGAAGCGCACCATTTACTATGTATAAAGTCAGCTTAGCTTTACCTACAAATACATACACAGTGTTTGGGGTTTAATGGTAATCTTGAATTGAGATTAGGCTGGTGCATCATATTGAATTTGAATGATATACCAGCTTTTTTTACCATTGGGTGTTTGTACTTGTATTTCATCATCGATGGATTTGCCTAAGCAGGCTTTGGCTACAGGAGATTGCAAAGAGATATAATCTTTACGCCCATATATTTCTTCATCACCGACAATACGAAATTTAATGCGTTCAGCATCATCATTTTCGAGTTCGACCCACGCCCCAAAATATGCTTTACCATCTTGTTCTGGGCTGTATTCGACTTTATGTGCCACTTCAAACAGCTTGGTTAAAAAGCGAATACGACGGTCAATTTCACGTAGCTTTCTTTTGTTGTAGTGGTAGTCAGCATTTTCTGAGCGATCGCCAAGACTGGCAGCCCAAGACACAATTTTGGTGATTTCAGGACGTTCCTTACGAACCAAATCGTTTAACTCATCTTGTAGTCGTTGATAACCTTCAGCTGTGAGTAGTTTTCGATTCAAAAGATTCGTCTCCAATTTGTGTGATAAACGATGCCGTAGTAAGAATGAGCTGTTATCAGCTTGCTACTATCATAGGGCGCTGAAGCTGAATATCAAGCGCTTTGATTTGAAAGATCTTATTCGATTCAGCACGGAGTTTTTGCTGATCGTTTCCTCACAAGCGATATGTAAAGTTGTGGAATGAGTATTTTGTTTTTATTTTGAGCACTCAAACCGAAATTGTTGAAAAATAATTGCCAAGCACTCATTTTATTTATATGATGCGCAACATGGAAGCGTGGCAGAGCGGTTTAATGCACCGGTCTTGAAAACCGACGAGGGCTTATACCCCTCCGTGAGTTCGAATCTCACCGCTTCCGCCAAATTCAAAAAACCCAATCGAAAGATTGGGTTTTTTTATACTTGGAATTTTATTTTGTTGTTGATAGCAAAGTCGTCTTAAAATGCTCACGCTAAGATGACGTCTATTTCTAAGGCAAAATCCACGCTTGTATTTTGTTTTATAAAGACGCTAACGATCTAGAACACAATGCTGAGTAAGACATTTAAATGTACATGAATGCCTAAAAAACATGTCGCTCTCGTTGAATTGAATAAAAAATAATTAAACAGTGCTAAATTACTATGAAATATCTGAAAAATATTTGCCATTCTGAAAGAATATTTATATGATAGCGCCCATGGAAGCGTGGCAGAGCGGTTTAATGCACCGGTCTTGAAAACCGACGAGGGCTTATACCCCTCCGTGAGTTCGAATCTCACCGCTTCCGCCAAATTCAAAAAAGCCCTTGTGAAAACAAGGGCTTTTTTTTTGTGTCTCATTTAGGCCAATATCCATTCATGAGCCGAAAGAATAGATAGACTTGATACAAATAAACATTCTACTATTGAAGTACTTTGCTTAAGTCCAACATTAAATGCGATAAAAGCATAGTAATCATAAATCTGTATGAAATAGACTGTAGTCTGAAACAAGAGATTCGTGGTAGCACTATGATAAAATTGCTAAGAATAATTCATACGAATAATCAAATAAAAAGTCGCTGAGTTATCAAATAATAAGGAGTGAGAAATGGATAAACCACTAGAAATTGATGAACAGGAATGGCAAGCACGTTGTCAGCTGGCGGCCTTATATCGTTTGATTGCTTATTATAAAATGACTGACTTAATTGATACGCACATTAGTTTACGTTTAGCACATCAGCCTGAATATTTTTTAATTAATAAATATGGCGTTACCTTTGATCGTATGCGCGCTTCAGATTTGGTCAAAATTGATCATGAAGGGAACATCGTCGCACATTATGATGAAGGTAAAATGGTTAATGTTGCAGGTTTTGTAATTCATTCCGCCTTACATCATGCGCGGGCAGATATAAACTGTGTAATACATACCCATACTGCGGATGGTATTGCGGTTTCAGCACAGACACAAGGCCTATTACCTTTATCACAACATGCGCTGAAGTTTTATCAAAATATTGCTTATCATGAATATGAAGGGATTGCTTTTTCGACTGAAGAGCGGGTACGTTTGGTGAAAGACATGGCCCATTATCGGTGCATGATTTTACGTAATCACGGGTTGCTGGCAACAGGTGATACGGTTGCACGAGCCTTTCATGAAATTTACTTTTTAGAACGTGCATGCCAAATTCAGATTAAAGCCTTGAGCAGTTCATCATTGCATTATCCTAGTCCAGAAGTGCGTGAACACACACTCAAACAATTTGAAAGTCCACAGGCAGAGCCTATTATTATGGCGGCCTGGAATGCCGCATTGTCATTAATTGAAGATCAAAAAGCGGATTATTGCCAATAGTTTGACGAAGCATTGCCCAATCAAAAAATCGACATGGTTTTAGCTTTATATAAAGCTAAGGCAGAGTACGAATTGAATAAGATGTGGCTTATTTTATCTTAGTAGGTCTGGGCGTGAGGGAAGAGAGAATAGTCAGCGTCTAGCCAAAGCGTTATCATAGTCCCATTACAGTAGTGGAATGTATTATGAAAATCGTTGCAGATGAAAATCTGGCATATACCGAATATTTCTTTGCAGAATTTGGTGAAATACAACAAAAAGCAGGTCGCACTTTAACGGCAACTGATGTGCAAGATGCGGATGCACTTTTGGTTCGTTCTGTAACGAAAGTAAATACAACGCTTATTGCTGGATCATCATTAAAATTTGTGGGTAGTGCAACGATTGGAACAGATCATTTAGATATCGCTGCAATTGAGCAACAAGGCATGACATGGTCAAATGCGGCAGGTTGTAATGCGCAAGCTGTTGCAGAATATGTCATTACTGCTTTATTAAAATTAAAACCTGAATTATTAGATGCTGGCGATGCTTTTACTTTGGGTGTTGTTGGTTTGGGTAATGTCGGTTCACGTTTGGCGACAATGGCACAGCTATTGGGTTGGAATGTGATTGGCTACGATCCTTTTGTGCAACGCGATCATGTCAAGCAAGTAGAATTTGCAGAACTATTAAAAACTGCCGATGCGATTTCAACACATGTGCCGTTGACCAAAAATGTTCAGTATTCGACTTATCACTTAATCGATGCATCTGCATTGTCGCAAATGAAAAAAGATGCAATTTTGATTAACTCTGCACGTGGGCCAGTGGTTGCAGAAGCGGATTTAATTACAGATATTCAAAAAAATCAGCGTCAAGTCGTGCTTGATGTATTTGAACATGAGCCAGAAATTTCAGAAGAATTGCTTAACTTAATCACTTTGGTTACACCTCATATTGCGGGTTATAGCTTAGAAGGCAAAGCACGTGGCACACAAATGATCTATGAGGCTTTTTGCAAAACCTTTCATTATGTTGCAAGCAAACAATTTGAAACGCAATTACCCACTTGCGAAGCACTATTCGTTAATCAGACACTAAAAGAAGCGCTAAAAAATCATCTGACAGAAATTTATGATATTGCTCGTGATGATGCAAATCTGCGTGCCTGTCTGGCGGATGGTAAGGTAGATCAAAAAGCTTTTGACTATTTACGTAAAACCTATCCGCTTCGTCGTGAATGGGCTGCGCATGGAGGGCCTAAAGCATGAGTCATGTACATTATCAACCGACTTGTGATTTAGAAGCGATGCGTGCGCGTGCAAAAATGTATGCACAGTTACGTCAGTTTTTTGCATCACGTGATGTATTGGAAGTGGAAACGCCAGTCTTATCTCAAGCAGGGGTAACGGATGTGCATTTGGCTTCAGTACAAGCCCAGCGTCATGTTTTAGGTAAAAAGGCCACGCATTATTTACAAACTTCGCCTGAGTTTGCTATGAAGCGTTTATTGGCGCATGGTAGCGGACCCATTTATCAAATTTGCAAAGTATTCCGTGATGATGAGCATGGTCGTAAACATAATAGTGAATTTACCATGTTGGAATGGTATCGACCTGCATTTTCACTGAAAGATTTAATGTTAGAGGTTACCGACTTATTAAATGTTGTTTTAGCACATCGCTTTGGTGAAGTTAGACCCACCATTTATAGTTATAAACACGCATTTATGGATCGTTTGGATTTGAACCCACTTAAGGCAACGCTACAAGAGCTGAAAGATGCTTGTCGCCGTGTGGGCTTAAATTTAGATTTAGGCGACGACCGTTTAGCCTATATCGATTTATTGTTTTCACACATGGTAGAACCGAGTTTAGGGTTTGATACCCCCGTATTTTTAACGGACTTTCCACCTGAAATGGCATCACTAGCAAAAACGCGTATTGATGAAGACGGTGAGTTGGTGGCGGCACGCTTTGAACTGTATATCGAAGGTTTAGAATTGGCCAATGCCTATGATGAACTGATTGATGCAGATGTGCTTCGTAGTCGTTTTGAGGCGGATAATGCGGAACGTGAAAAGCTTGGTTTGCATATCATGCCGATTGATGAGTATTTGCTAGCTGCCTTACCCAATATGCCCGAATGTTCAGGGATCGCTTTAGGCATTGATCGCTTGCTAATGGTGGTGCAAAATCAAATGAAATTGGAAAAAGTCATTACTTTCACCGCTGATATTTCATAAGATCTATTCAATGATAGGCTGATGATTAAATCAGCCGATCATTTTAAGTATTTCGTAAAGCCCAAACTATAGGCTTCAAATCCTAAGCTTTTATAAAAAACATGGGCTGGATACCGTTCGGGACGATTGCCACTATTAAGTAAAATACGTTTTAAACCTTGTTTGATCGCTATTTTCTCAATAGCCTGCATGAGTGTTCTACCTAAGCCAAGACTTATATACTGCTCATCAATGACAAAAGCTTGAATTCGAAAAAAACCTCCTCAAATTCCCAGCTGTATTGTTTGATCAATCCTGCATAGCTAATGACTTGTGCATTAGATTCGATAACCGAGTTGGTAGGTAAGACGATGAATATCTTTGAGATCAGTATCTAATTGAAGTGGGCGAATATAGGCATGCATGTAGCAACTGCTCCATTGTTTAGTTAGAGCATAAATGTTTTATTGGTAGATTGATGGTAAAGATTGTTGCAAAAAAGATGAACATTAACGCTGTTATTATTATTTTTACATCTTTATTACTGTTTCGCCAAAAATAAAAAAGCTCCCAAAGAAGCTTTTTTATTTCAGAATGTGCTTAATCAGCAAGAGCAGTGTATTTAGCTTTTAAAACGCCAAGTGCTGCAATTCGGCGCTCAATCAGCATTTCTCCAATATCTGGCCCTTGAATTTCAGGTGGCAAATCCTGTGCTTTAATATTACGCACCACTTGCATAGCATCCAAAACATAGCGTGATTGAGGGTAGTCACGGTCTTCTAAGCCTAAACGGCCTCTAGAATCACATTCACAAGCTTGTACAAAGGCTTCAACACGTTCTGGGCGACGTAATACATCTAAACGTTGTAATAGGCGCCATAAAGTACCCGGTTTTAGGGTAAGTGCTTGGTGGCACTTTAAATGCTCCTTACATACAGCAATTGCTAACTGCTTGGTATTTGTTGGAACTTTTAAACGATCACAAACATCAGATACAGGTTTAACACCACGTTCCTCATGCATAATATGGCGTGGCCATTCTTCTGCAGGTGTGAGTGCTTTACCAAGGTCATGAACCAATACTGCAAATCGTACATCAAGGGAATAGCCAGCACGGCAAGCTTGATATAATGACATCATGGTATGAATGCCACAGTCAATTTCAGGGTGGTACTCGGGGCGCTGAGGAATACCGTAGAGTGCATCCAATTCAGGGAATAAGACTTTTAATGCACCGCAACTTCTGAGTACTTCAAAGTATTCATCGGCATGATTTTCCATTAGTGCACGAGACGTTTCCTTCCACACACGTTCAGACGTTAACGCATTTAACTCACCAGAAGTGACCAATTGACGCATTAACTCAAGTGTTTCATCTGCTACACGAAAACCGAGTGCTTTATAACGGGCTGCAAAACGCGCAATACGTAATACACGTAGCGGATCTTCCGCAAATGCATCGGATACATGGCGCAATAGGCGCAATTGTAAATCACGTTGACCGCCGTATGGGTCGTAGATATTTCCATCCTGATCTTTTGCAATTGCATTGATCGTCAGGTCACGACGAATTAAATCCTGCTCCAATGTTACGCTGACATCGGTATAAAACTCGAAGCCATGATAGCCATGTCCGGATTTACGTTCTGTACGCGCTAAGGCGTACTCATCTTTGGTCTCTGGATGAAGGAAAACGGGGAAATCTTTACCCACAGGTTGATAGCCTTGGGCAAGCATGTGTTCCGGCGTCGCGCCGACCACTACATAATCTTTTTCGTGATAGGGGTGTCCAAGCAATTGATCTCGAACTGCACCGCCCACTAAATAAACTTGCATGAAAAAACCTCTATTCTTGCAGTCATCATGCTACAGAATAGAGGTTTTCTCAAGTCAGAACTGTGGATTCAGTGAACTAAATCACAGTGCATTTTTTTCGTTTTCTTGAATTTCAGCAACTGTAAGTGCTGTCATATTCACTAAACGACGTGTTGTCGCTGTTGGTGTTAAAATATGAACAGGCTTCGCTGCACCAAGCAAGATCGGGCCAATGGTGACATTGTTACCTGATGTTGATTTCAACAAGTTAAACGAAATGTTGGCTGCATCTAAGTTCGGCATAATCAATAAATTTGCAGAACCTTTGAAGCGTGAATTCGGGAATGCAAAATGACGAATATTTTCGTCTAATGCCGCATCGGCATGCATTTCGCCTTCAACTTCTAGTTCAGGTGCAATTTCAGTTAAAATTTCGAATACTTTACGCATTTTTTGTGCACTTGGATCATTTTGATCTGAACCAAAGCTTGAGTGCGAAAGTAAAGCAACACGTGGTGTGATACCAAAACGACGTACTTCTTCAGCAGCTAAAATGGTCATCTCAGCCAGCTGTTCAGCCGTTGGATTAGTATTTACGTAGGTGTCGGCAATAAATAAATTGCGATCTTCAAGCATCAATGCATTGAGGGTGAAGAATGTGCTACGACCTTCTTTTAAACCAATCACATTTTTTACGAAGTCAAGGTGAATGTCATAGCTTGAATAGGTACCACAAAGCATACCGTCTGCTAAACCATGACGAACCAGCATTGCTGCAATGAGCGTAGAACGACGACGAGACTCACGTTGCGCGTATTCAGGTGTTACGCCTTTACGTGCCATAAGCTCATAATAGTCATCAGCAAATTGTTCATAGTGCGGGTTTTTCTCTTGATCTACGATTTCAATGTTGAAACCATTTTCAAGGCGTAAACCAAGCTTTTTAATATTTGCTTCAATCACAGCAGGGCGACCCACCAAGATTGGTTTAGCCATACCTTCATCAACTGCAATTTGAACTGCACGAAGTACACGAAGGTCTTCACCTTCAGCGTATGCAATGCGCTTCGGATCTGTTTTTGCTTGCGCAAAAATAGGTTTCATCATGAATGCTGAGTTATAAACAAACTCAGACAAACGTTGACGGTAGTGAGCAAAGTCTTGAATTGGGCGAGTTGCAACACCTGAGTCCATTGCAGCTTGTGCAATTGCTGGTGCAATTTCCAAAATCAAACGTTGATCTAATGGGCGTGGAATAAGGTAATCACGACCAAATGATGCAGATTTTTCACCATAAGATGCAGCATCTGCTTCTACATGTGCCATACGCGCAATCGCGTGTACACATGCAATTTTCATTTCTTCGTTAATGGTGGTTGCGCCAACATCCAATGCACCACGGAAAATATATGGGAAGCAAAGGGCGTTGTTTACTTGGTTTGGATAGTCCGAGCGGCCTGTAGCCATAATCACATCTGGACGTGCAGCGTGGGCATGTTCAGGTAAAATTTCTGGATCTGGGTTAGCCAAAGCGAAGATGATCGGGTTGTCCGCCATCTCTTTAACCATATCTTGAGTCAAGATACCAGCAGCAGAAAGGCCAAGGAACATATCTGCACCCGCCATAACATCGGCAAGTTGTGTACCTTCAATATCTTGTACGTATGCTTTTTTAGAATCATCAAGGCCTTGACGTTGCGTAGTTAATAAACCACGTGAGTCAGCCACAATGATGTTTTCTTTTTTTGCACCTAAGGCACAAAGCAAGTTAAGACAAGATAGAGCAGCAGCACCTGCACCTGAAGCGACAATTTTGAGTTCTTCAATTTTTTTGCCATTCAGTTGTAGGGCATTTAACAGCGCTGAACCAACAATAATTGATGTACCGTGTTGATCGTCATGGAATACAGGAATATTCATGCGTTCACGGAGTTTTTGCTCAATATAGAAACATTCTGGTGCCTTGATGTCTTCAAGGTTAATACCACCAAAAGTTGGTTCTAATGCTGCAACAATATCAACAATTTTGTCTGGATCATTTTCAGCAATTTCGATGTCAAATACGTCAACACCAGCGAATTTTTTGAATAATACGCCTTTACCTTCCATCACAGGTTTAGAAGCTAAAGGACCAATATTACCTAAGCCAAGAACGGCAGTACCATTCGTTACTACGGCAACCAAGTTACCACGTGCAGTATACAGTGCAGCTTTAGATGGGTCTTTTTCAATTTCTAAACATGGTGCAGCGACACCTGGAGAGTAAGCAAGCGCTAAATCATGTTGGTTAACAAGCTGTTTGCTTGGTGTTACGCTAATTTTACCTGGCGTTGGAAACTCATGATAATACAATGCCTGCTGTTTTAAAGATTGATCGTCCATCTGTATCTCGATTGTTTTAAGTTGCCCAGAAAACGGGAGTTTAATAGCTATTAATCAACTGAATATATCACTTGTTAGACAGTTGGGACAGACTCAGCGTGTCATTTTTTGAATCCTGAACTGTCACATTTTTTTGTCTTATATTAAGTAGCTATAAGTGAGGCACAGGTATTTTGTTCTAAATATTCGGTTGCTTCTTGTTCTGGTAGCGGCTTAGAAAATAGGTAACCTTGTGCAATATCACAATCGAGGTCTTGTAAGTATTGAAGTTGCTGTTCGGTTTCAATCCCTTCAGCAACGACGGTCATTCCCATGGCTTTGCCCATTGCAATCATGGCACTCACAATGGCGGCTTGTTTGTTTTGCCCAATTTTAGATACGAAACTGCGGTCAATTTTTAATATATCAATTGGAAAATCAGCAAGATAGGAGAGTGAAGAATAACCAGTTCCAAAATCATCGAGTGAAATATTAATATTACGTAGCTTAATTTCGTTCAGTTGATTTTTAACATCCTCGGAATTTTCTAACAGTGAAGATTCGGTAATTTCAAGTTCTAAATCTTGGCCTTCAATTTGGTTGAGGCTCATTGCATCGTCTAAAACTTCGAGCAATTGTCCGCGTCTGAGTTGCTGTGCAACAATATTCACTGAGACGCAAATATTATTAAAGCCCATGTCTTTCCATTGGCGGATTTGTTTGGCAGTTTGTTGTATTACGATACGACCAATGTCTGATATTAGGCTAGTTTGCTCTGCAAGTGGAATAAAAAGATTAGGTGGAATAATTCCCTTTTCAGCATGATTCCAGCGTACTAGTGCTTCAAAACCACATACATTTTTATCTCTAAAGTTGATTTTAGGCTGGTAATAAACCATTAATTCGTTGTTTTGAATGGCTTTGCGTAAGTCACGTTCGAGGAATATACCTTGCTCTAAAAGGGCTGTATTTTCTTTCGAATAATAACGAATCGTGTTGCCACCTAGTGTTTTAGCTTCGGTGAGGGCTTGCTCGGCACAATTGTTTAAATAATCCAATTGGCGTCCATGCTCTGGGTAGAAAGCAACGCCCATAGAGATGGTAATTAAATGATCTTGTTTGGCAATATTAAATGGCAAGCCAAATGCTTTGTTAATACGTGCACATTGATCGTGTACCGAAGGGCATAAGTGGGACACTTCATACACAATGGCAAAGTCATCACCATTTAAATGCGCCATGAATAGTGCTTCTGGGTTGGTCAAACGCAAACGCTGAGCAACTTGGCGTAGTAATTCATCACCACCGTTATGATTTAAATATTCGTTGAGTGGGCGGAAGCGATCGATATTGAGGCGAATAATGGCAAATTGTGAGTCACGCTGTGTTACCAAAAGTTTATGTAATTGATAGTTGTAGTAAAAACGATTAGGTAAATCTGTTAGCGTGTCATAATTTTCTAAATAAGATAAACGTTGCTCTTGGAGTTTACGTTCAGTTAAGTCAGACACAATACCAATATAGTGCGTGACTTTATGGTCTTCATCAGTGATGGCATTAATGTGCATCCACAAGGTAAGTTCTTTGCCAGAGAGGAATTTTTCATTTAATTCGCCATCAAACTCATTCATATTCATGAGTTGTTTAATCACACTGTAGTGGGCACTACGTTGTTGTGACTTGTAATTCGCTGTTATGTCAAATAGGTGTTTACCTAAAATTTGGTTGCTACTAAAGCCTGTTAACTTTTCATAATAAGGATTGACGTCGATATAACAGAGCTCTTCGTCGAGTATAAAAATGCCTTCAGCAGCTTGTTGTAATACACTGGTGGCTAATTTAATTCGCTCTTGTGACATTTTTTCTTTTTGAATATCACGACGAATGCCGACCATACGGATGGCTTTATGGGTATTTGGATCACGCTCAACCACACGGCCAATATCATGTACCCAATTCCATTTACCCTCTGAGTTTTGAATACGGTAGTTGGCCTCGTAACGCTCACTTTCACCGCGTAAATGCATTTTTAAGGTGCGTTTTAATTGTTCTGCATCATCTGGATGAATTTGTTGCTGTAATAGTTCAAGGTGCTGTTTTGAATCGCGGATTTGTTTTTCATACAGGTGATTGGTGAGTCTGATTTTACGATCTCTAATATTCCAATCCCAAGGTCGAAGGCCTGCAATTTCGTGTGCTAATACTAGGTTTTCTTGTTGATTTTCTAGGTCTTTGTTCATTTGCTCAATATCATAAGTACGTTCACGTACCTTTTGCTCAAGCAATTGGTTGTTCAGTTGTAGCTGTAGTTCAATATCTTTAGAGTGGTTTATTTCATCTTGAAGCTGTTTGCATAAATCATCTGTCCACGTGACTTGTTGTGCTGCATCTTTCATTAAGAGTTGATTGCGTGCATACGTGGTGCTCAGGCGCAGGTTAATTCGATATGACGTTGTTGCGCATAATAAAATAACAATAAGTGCAAAATTCAGAGCCAGACTAAAAAGGGGATTGGTGTCGTGTTGAATAAAATATTGTGAAAATAAAAATGGAATGATCGAAGGTAAAAAAGTGAGACAAAAATAATTTAACTTTTGGGTTAAGTAGGTCAGGCTGAAGCTTTGAGTCACGATCAATAATAATGCTGAAAGTGTTAGCGCATGAATTTCTTCAAAATCTGGATTGATGGTTGGGAGGTAGTTGTAAAGGATATAAATTCCTATAGCTACCAAGCAACCTACGGTAAAACACTGAATTTGTAGCCAGCGATGGGCGTGATTTAAATTATAAAGCCCAGGTTTAAAATGCGCTGTACTTACAAGCCAAAACAGGCAAACGATAATTTCTGTTGTAAAAAACCATGTATAAAAATAAGGTGCAGGCGTTGAACTAAAAAATTTGTAAATACAGAAAATATAGAGACAAACAACGAGAATACTGGTTAGAAAATAACGACTTAAGCGAATTGTATTTGCAATTTGGGCGGCATGATTATGCTCCCGAATATATTCATATTGATCTTCTATCATGAATATCAATGCCTTATTTCAATGTAATAATTAAGTCAATTTTTATTGGCCTAGCTGTAAACAGCTCGAAATCCTTTCAAGGCCATACATTTTATCTAAATAAGGGTAATTGTCAGAAGAACAAAAATCAATCAATATGTATACATAAATATAAAAAATCAGATGAAATTATTGATTATTCGATAATTAAGTATAGAAAGTGCAACAACTGGGGCGGTTTCTGTACGTAAAACGCGTTCACCTATGCACCAATTGATAAAGCCAGCTTGGTTAGCACTTTCAATTTCTGCTTCACTTAAACCACCCTCTGGGCCAATGAGCAGTGCGATATTTGGCGTTGCATTGGCTAAGACGTCTGTCTGGTCCTTGTTTGGAGCAAGTACGAGTTTAGTGTCTGGTAATTTAGAAGCAAGCCATTTGTCTAAACTAATGGGTGCAAGGATTTTTGGAACCACATTCAAACCGCATTGTTCACAGGCTGCAATCGCAATACCTTGCCAATGATCTAATTTTTTTTGGTCGCGGTCATACTTCAAACGCATTTCACAGCGTTCAGAAGTGAGCAATTGAATTTCAGAAACACCGAGTTCAACCGCTTTTTGAATCGCATAATCCATGCGATCGCCTTTACTCATGACTTGGCCAAGTAAGGCTGTAAAAGCAGGGGTACGGTTGGCAGGATTAAAAGCTGTTACAGCAACAGATGCTGATTTTTTAGCAACGTCCGTTAATGTCACTTCGTATTCGCCACCTTGGCCATTAAAGAATGTGGCAGTTTCACCTGTTTGCGCGCGTAGCACTTTAACCCAGTGATGAAATACTGTTTCAGTCAGTTCGACAGTGGTATCAACATTTAGGTCTGCTTCAATAAAAAAACGAGGCATTTGGCTTTACTCTCAAAAGGTGAAATAAAAAGACTTCTGAATTACGGCTTATAACTATCTCAGTAAAGAAATAGGAAATTTTGTAAGGCTCAGAAGTCTAAAATACTTAAGCCAGACCTAAGTCTTGCACAAGCTGGCGAGTTGGATCAGTGGTGTTCATGGTGTAGAAGTGCAGGCTTGGTGCACCACCTACAATTAGGCGTTCGCAAAGTTTTACAATCACTTCATGACCAAAGGCTTTGATTGAATCAGTATCGTCGCCATAAGTTGCCAATTGCTTACGAATCCAGCGAGGAATTTCAGCACCTGTACCATCAGCGAAGCGAATGAGGTTGCTTGCATTGGTAATAGGCATAATGCCTGGTGCTACAGGAATGTTCACGCCTTCTTTTTGAATGCGTTCTACGAAGTAGAAGTATGCATCTGGATTAAAGAAGAACTGTGTCAATGCTGCATTTGCGCCTGCATTGGCTTTATCACAGAAACGTTTGATGTCTAAATCAAAGCTGTCTGCCTGCGGGTGCATTTCTGGGTACGCTGCCACTTCAATTTTGAAATGATCACCTGAATGTTCACGAATGAAACGTACAAGATCAGTTGCATAAGGCAATTCGCCTAAGCCAACTTGGCCTGAAGGTAAGTCACCACGAAGTGCAACAATACGGTCAATGCCTTGTGATTTGTACAAATCTAGAAGTTCTGCAATACGTTCTTTGCTGTCACCAATACAAGAAAGGTGAGGAGCAACAGGTGTACCTTTGCCATTAAAATCGGCAAGGGTAGACAGTGTACGTTCACGCGTAGAACCGCCTGCACCATAGGTTACAGAGAAAAACTCAGGATTTAATAATTGAAGTTCTTGGTGAACAACTTTAAGTTTTTCCGCACCAGCATCAGTTTTGGTCGGGAAGAACTCAAAGGAAATAGGAATCTGTTTTGACATGTTCAAATCCTTTTTTATAAATACTGTTTGTTTACTCTCTCCCTGACCTCTCCCAAAGGGAGAGGAGTATTCATTACTGAATTTTGCAGGGTTAAACACCCAGCTTATTAAATTGATAGGATTTTAGTCCTGAATTCAATTTAGCGAAGCTGTCACCCTCTCCCTTTGGGAGAGGGATGGGGTGAGGGTCAATTAATATTTATAAGCCTCAGCTTTGAACGGGCCTTCAACTTGAACACCTAGGTAATCCGCTTGTTCTTGAGTCAAAGTTGTCAATACGCCACCGAAACCAGCAACCATTGCCGCAGCAACTTCTTCGTCTAATTTCTTAGGAATAAGTTCTACACGGATTGTAGCTTGTTTTTGATCTTCTGGAAGATCAGCAAATTTTTCAGCGAATAGGTGCATTTGACCCAATACTTGGTTAGCAAAAGAACCATCCATAATACGTGATGGGTGACCAGTTGCGTTACCAAGGTTCACCAAACGTCCTTCAGAAAGAAGGATTAAGTAATCGTTTTCGTTTTCTGTACGATACACTTGGTGAACTTGTGGCTTAACTTCAACCCACTTGTAACCGCGTAGGTAGTTTGTGTCGATTTCAGTGTCAAAGTGACCGATGTTACAAACAACAGCACCAGCTTTTAATGAATCAAGCATTGCTGCGTCACATACGTGGTAGTTACCAGTAGTCGTTACGATCAAGTCAGTGTTTTGAAGAAGATCAAGGTTGATATCTTCTTTTTTGCCAGTTTGAACGCCGTTTTTGTACGGAGCAACAACTTCGTAACCGTCCATGCATGCTTGCATTGCGCAGATTGGGTCAACTTCAGTTACACGTACAATCATGCCTTCTTGACGAAGTGATTGAGCAGAACCTTTACCTACGTCGCCATAACCGATTACAAGCGCACGACGGCCAGATAAAAGCATATCTGTACCGCGTTTGATTGCATCATTTAGAGAGTGACGGCAGCCGTATTTGTTGTCGTTTTTAGACTTAGTTACAGAGTCGTTTACGTTGATTGCAGGAACTTTTAAAGTACCGTCGCGGTGCATTTCGTAAAGACGTTGAACACCTGTAGTCGTTTCTTCAGTAATACCGTGGATTTTAGCAATCACTTCAGGATATTTTTCGTGAACAAGTGCAGTTAAGTCACCGCCATCGTCCAGAATCATGTTGGCATCCCAAGGTGTGCCGTTTACGTTGATTTGCTGTTCTAAGCACCAAACGTATTCTTCTTCAGTTTCGCCTTTCCAAGCAAAAACTGGAATACCAGCAGCCGCGATTGCAGCAGCAGCGTGGTCTTGCGTAGAGAAGATGTTGCAAGATGTCCAACGAACTTCTGCACCTAATTCAACTAGAGTTTCAATTAAAACTGCAGTTTGAATTGTCATGTGGATACAGCCAAGGATTTTCGCGCCTGCAAGCGGTTTAGCTGCAGCATAGCGTTTACGAAGACCCATTAGCGCTGGCATTTCTGCTTCAGCAAGTTTGATTTCTTTACGGCCGTAGTCAGCTAGTGAAATGTCGGCAACTTTGTAATCTGTAAATGAAGCATTAACCGCGTTCATCACGATCTCCTTAATAAAAACAATTGATCATTATGTTCGCGGATGCCGTTGTTGATTGAAACGAATGTTCAACCGAATCGTCGAGCCTAGCGATCTTATATTTAGTGCCTATAAGAAAGTCGCAGCATCCCTCGACTAGCGAAGTATTGTACTTGGAAATAGAGTGAGTTCCAATCCGAAAATGCTTAATATCTGAGTTATAGGTTTTTTGATCTGTAAAATTACGCTATGAATATTTAAATTTAATCCATCCCTTGGGAGTATAAGAAGAATGACTAAACCCTTAATTGCTTTATTGATGTTTTGGCCAGTTCTTGCCATGTCCAATGACTCCACGGGCTACGTGGCAACAGGTGGGGTGCAATACCTGAAAAATAAAGACATTCAAATGTTCAGTGAAAACTTATTTATCAGTAAAAAAATCATTAAGGTCGACTACCAATTCAAAAATTTAAGCAATAAAGATGTGACTGAAACGGTCTTGTTTCCGTTGCCAAAAGTTGAAAACTACTTTGAATCTGATTTTGCCAATACAGAAAAGCTGCTCAAAAGTTTTAAAGTTCAGGTGGATGGAAATACGCTACAGCCTGAAATGCACGTGCGTACTTTTATTCAAAAAGATGAAAAAACAGCCCCGATTGATATGACAGAGAGCTTTAAGCAATGCGGGTTTACGGAAAAAGACATGTTGAATCCGTGGAGCAGGCAAAATGATGTATATGAAACTTTCGAAGCAAAACTCAGACACTGTAAAAATGTGGCACTGCAAAAAGTATTGCCCAAAGATCCCAATGAAACCATTTTATGGTCATCTCAGGTGATTTACAGTTGGACGCAAACTTTTAAAGCCAATGCGTTGACCCGGGTACAGCATCAATATGCACCGCTGGTGGGTGGGTCTGTGGCTTTATATTCTGATGAATATAATCAAAGTTATTGTATGGATCAAAACTTTAAGGCAGGACTGAGAAAGGTCAAATCACAGCATGCACCATTTCAAGCGTTGGGCTATATCTTAAAAACAGGCGCTAATTGGGCAAAGCTTATTCAAGATTTTAAATTGACTATTGAGCGTGATGTAGGAGAATTGGTCTCTTTTTGCTGGGCAGGTAAAGTAAAGAAAATCAGTGCAAAGCAGTTTCAAATGGTTGAAAAGAATTTTGTGCCTAAACATGATTTGGACATTATTTTTGTGCATGTGAAATCTGGCCATGATTAAAACTTGCGGGCAAAATCATTTTGATTTGTTTATCATCTTCTATAGTCAATTTTGAGTTCCTATTATGTCTTTGGAAATCCCAGAATCACTTGCCAATTTAGAAGCCAATGGCGGTATTTATGCCGTGTGGATGCTGTTGCAGCACTTAGGTTTAGATGCTGAAATAGATCAGCTGGTCAATGTGTGCGGCTATGGTGCAGAGTATGGAACAAGTTCATTGGGTCTTGCCATTGGCTTAAAAAAGTTTGGCTATCAGATTCAATTTCATACTGATGAAGACTTAGAGCCAAGTGAAGAAGATCTAAAGGAATTGAACACAGCACAACAAATTCAATTGCCAATTTTACCTGCACTTAGCTATGCAGAAATCCAGCAAGCTTTTGAGCAAAAGCAATATGTGATTGTGTATTACGACACTTTAGAAGGTGAGGGCAATCACTCGTTGGTGTATGCAGTTGATGCCAATGAGATTAGTTTTTTTGACAGTTTTGAAGCAATGCCAGCAGCGTTATTTGAACAACAACGTGCAGTGGAAGGTATTTTTAGACAAGCCATTGTTGTTGATGCTTAATGTAAGAGTGCAAAAAATTACAGCCCATTATGATGGGCTGTATTGCTTATTGCTCAGTATTTTTGCTTTCAGCAAGCTGTGCTTGTTGATCCCAAAAATCAGCTTGTTCTTCATTGGCATCAATACCTAAGCCATTTGCATAGATAAAAGATAAATCGCGCATGGCTTGTACATCGCCTAATTTGGCTGCTTGTTCAACCAGTTCAATAGACTTGCTCACGTCTTTTTCAGTGGCATCACCACGGCGGTAATAGCCTGCTAACTCAAAAATAGCGGCAGCATGTTTATCTTTGCTGGCCTGAGTTAACCAATTAAAACCATATTCAAAGTATTTTTTAGACTCTTCTGGGTCTTCTTCGCGTAATTCTTTAGCATAAACTGTATAGCCTTCACCCAGCCAATACATTGCTTCAGTTAAGCCCAATTGTGCTGCTCTGAGTGCCCATTCTTCAGCCAGATCAATATCGTCTTCATGTTCGCTGTGCATATAGGCTTCGGCTAGCTCAAATTGAGCTTCAGCATTACCAGCAGATGCACGATTAATTAAAGCAATAGGGGGAGTAATACGCTGCGACATAAGGCAACCTCAAAAATAAACCTGCCTAGATTAAAGTGATTGGCTCAGAAAAGCGAATTTTAGCCATAAAAAAAGCGATCCGAAGATCGCTTTTTGAGAAGTGATGCTTAGCTTTCTTGTTGAATGCCAGCAACCAACCAATCTTGTGTAGAACCAGCAGGTTTAACAAAATGCCAAATTTCTGCAAATGGTTGTGGGAGGCTGTTTAAGTCTTCGCTCACAGTACCTGTAAAGCGTACGCTTACAACGTATTGGCCATTTTCAGTTGCAGAATCAGTCACCATTGCATTTAAGTTAGAAAACTCAGCAACGTCTTGATCTTGGTTAGCCATAATGTCTTGATACATTGACTGGTAAAGATCAGGAGTTAAATAACGCTGAATTTCTGAAATATTGCTCGCCGTATTCATAGACTGAATATGGTTAAAGCGTTGGCGTGCAATACGTAAGAATGCTGCAGGCTCAGTACCATCAGGCAACTGACTACCAGAATTCGTGTATGCGCCACCTGCAAAAGGTGCGTTATTTACAGGTACAGATGGTGTTGAACCGCCCACTGATTGACCAAAAATGTTGGTGTTATCACCGCCACGAGGCGCATTAGGTGCTTGACCAAATGGTGCTGTATTACCAGCACCACCATTGTTAGGTGCATATGGGTTGTTAGTAGCTAGTTTTTTTTTTGCGCCCATCTTACGGAAAATGAAGAAGGCAACAGCAGCAGCTAGTAAGATCCAAATCCAGCTTGGAAGACCACCTTTTTCTTCTTCAGCTGGTGCAGCAGCTTGCTGCTGAGCTTCCGAAGTTGCATGAGTGTTCTTGTCATCTGCTAATGCATTGGCTGCTACCGCACCAATTGCAGCACCAGCTACACCAGCAGCAACCATACCGCCAACGCCTGGACCAGATTTAGCAGGCGCGGTTGCAGGAGCAACTGGCTGTTGAGCTGGAGTAGCTTGACGAGGCTGTTGGTAAGACTGAGTTGGTGTCGCTTGACGAGACATACCATGGCTTTTACCACCACCAGCACGTTTCGCTTCAGCTGTTAAAGGCGCTACTAATAAAGCAGCCGTTAATAAACCCGCAATCAAACCACGCTGTCGAACTTCCATTGAGTTTTCCTATAAAAAATAAAAAGAAATAGATTCTTCTTATTTATGCAGTCATTTGCGCTGAATTTCAATATCTAAATCGTATTTTTAATTAAAAAATATACAAGCAAACATTACTTGGATTAGCTGAGCTCTTCACTTAAGTTCATTGCCTCTGTTAAAGCTTCGTGTAAACGGGCGACAGAAATGATTTGTGCGCCTGCAATCGGTTTTTGTGGCGCATTGCCCCGAGGCACAATAATGTATTTAAATCCATGTTTAATCGCTTCTTTTAAGCGCTCTTGACCATTGGGCACAGGGCGAATTTCACCAGATAACCCGACTTCACCAAAAACAGCTAGCTGTTGTGGTAAGGCCTTACCGCGAATACTGGATGCACAGGCAAGTAGGACTGCTAAATCAGAACCTGTTTCGGTAATTTTTAAGCCACCCACGATGTTTACATAGACATCTTGGCCTGAGGTTTGTACGCCACCATGTCGGTGCATAACAGCAAGGAGCATATTTAAGCGGTTTTGTTCTAAGCCCAAAGCCACGCGACGTGGTTGCCCATGCGCATCATCCACTAAGGCCTGAACCTCCACTAATAGTGGGCGTGTACCTTCACGGCTAATCATCACAATCGAGCCTGGAATGGCTTCGTCATAACGACTTAAAAAAATAGCAGAAGGGTTAGATACTTCGCGTAGGCCTTTATCGGTCATGCCAAACACGCCCAGTTCATTGACCGCTCCAAAACGGTTTTTAACCGCACGAATCATACGAAAGCGAGAGTCTGCTTGTCCTTCAAAATACAATACACAATCGACCATGTGTTCTAATACGCGAGGGCCTGCTAATGAGCCTTCTTTGGTCACGTGACCCACAATAAACAACGCCGTGCCACTATTTTTGGCAAAGCGTGTGAGTAAAGCTGCCGACTCACGAATTTGTGAAACACCGCCAGGTGCAGATTGTAAGGTTTCGGTATACAGCGTTTGAATTGAGTCTAAAATGGCTACAGCAGGACGTTCATGTGCCAGTACTTCGCAAATACGCTCAACACAGGTTTCGGCCATAACCTTTAATTGATCCGTGGGCAAATCGAGTCGATTAGCACGTAGCGCAACTTGAGAAAGTGATTCCTCACCTGTGACATAGAGTGCTGGGCTATTGGCAGATGCCATGTGCGTGGCGGTTTGTAATAAAATGGTAGATTTACCAATACCAGGGTCACCACCAATCAGTACCACTGAACCTGTGACTAAACCGCCACCCAATACACGGTCAAATTCGCCTATGCCAGTTGCCAGACGTGTTTCATTGGACACTGAAATCTTATTGAGTGTGGTAATACTGGCAGCTTGGCCTGCATAACCACCGCCCATTTTCGGCTGTGCGCGATGGCTGACAGCAGGTGCAATGCTGACTTCATTTAAACAATTCCATTCCCCACAATCGCTACATTGGCCTGACCATTTAGGATGGTCTGCACCACATTGTTCGCAACGATAAACACTTTTTGCTTTTGCCATAACCCAAGTCGAAAGCTGTTGTCATTGTGCAAGAGCATAACCATGAATAAGTTGGAACGCTATGGATTCGAATGAAAATTGGCTGTTTCCAGTCAATCTGTGTCGCATAAGTGCTTGCTCATTAGCATGAATTGCATTTCAGGCTCTATAATAGATGCTTAAATTACTCAAAATGGATCACTGCAATGCCAATGCTAATACAACATATCGATGCGATTGCGCGTGAAAAAAAACGTGATGTGCTTTTTTTACATTTTGAAAATTACATTGAAGATAAAGATTTAGAAGACAATGCGCGTAATGTTGTTTTGGCATGGTTAGATGAACATGGAATTGCATATACACCATGTATGGGCATTGAGGATGAAAGTCTCATTGATGGCTATTTAGGAGATGTTTATTTAGAGCTTCCATTTGATGAGCAAGATCCACAATATCAATTGGTGCAACAGCATCTTGAAGATGAAGAGGGTAATATGAAAATTGAAGATGTCTTCTTTTTTGTATTATCGCTGGAAGTGGCTTTAGAAATTGAAGCTGATCGTCAAGAGTCAGCTGACTTAGAAAATCAGTTTGAAGATGAAGACCAAGATTCTACGGCACGTGGTCGTTTAAGTTAAGGTTTACCATTGAGTATTTATTTGGATGCTCATAGACACATTAAAAAAGCCACACAAATGTGTGGCTTTTTGAGCGGTAGACTTTGTTTTAGTACAGTTCACCGTTTTTACGACGTTCAATAAAGTCTTTGGATTCTTTCACAATAATGCCCGAAAGGAGTAACAGTGCGAGACAGTTTGGTGCAGCCATAAGTCCATTAAAGGTATCTGCAAATAACCAAACCAAATCAAGGGTCACGACACAGCCTACAAAGACAGATGCGATATAAATAAGACGATAAATTAAGATGGATTTATCACCCAATAAATAAGTACAGCATTTTTCGCCATAGTAGCTCCAACCTAAAATCGTTGAATAGGCGAAGAAAATAATACCAAAGGTCACCACCCAGCCACCAAAACCTGGTAGGAGTTTGTCAAATACACTAATCGTGAGGACAGCACCGGTTTGATCGCCAAACGAATTGCCAGCCATAATAAAGCCCATGACTAAAACAATACCAGTGATTGAGCACACAACAATTGTATCGAGGAATGTACCTGTCATAGATACAAGACCTTGGCGTGCAGGATGATCAGTTTGTGCTGCTGCTGCCGCAATGGGCGCAGAACCCATACCTGCTTCATTTGAGAATACACCGCGTGCAACACCATAGCGAATTGCAGCACCGATTGCGCCACCTGCGGCCGCTTCACCTGTAAATGCATAAGTAAAGATCAATTTTAGTGCAGGGACAACCAGCTCTAGGTTGTTCACAATAATGATGAGACCGCCTAACACATAGCCTATCGCCATGACAGGAACAATCACCGAAGACGCTTTTGAAATTGATTTAATACCACCTAAAATGACCAAGGCAGAGAAAGCAGTAATGATAATCGCTGTGGTAAGTGTACTAATGCCTAAGCTCTTTTCAACCGCTAATGCCACAGTGTTAGATTGCACGGAACTGCCAATACCAAAGGATGCCAAGGTACCAAACAGCGCAAAAAGTACTGCCAGCCATTTCCATTTAGCGCCTAGTCCACGCTCGATGTAATACATCGGGCCACCAGACATTTCACCTTTTTCATTTTTTATACGAAATTTAACTGCCAATACGCCTTCGCCGTATTTAGTGGCCATACCAAATAGCGCGGTCATCCACATCCAAAATACAGCACCAGGGCCACCAAGTACGCAGGCTGTAGCAACACCTGCAATATTACCCGTACCAATCGTGGCTGAAAGGGCCGTCATGAGCGAGGCAAATTGACTAATATCACCTTCATGTTTTTTGGGATGTTTACCAAAGACTTGTTTGAAAGCCAATGGCAACATACGGAATTGCCAAAATAATAAGCGGAATGTGAGGAACACACCTGTACCGACAATCAGTACGAGCATGTAAGGACCCCAGACTAATCCGCTTAGGGTCTCCATAAAATTTTGTAAGTTTTGCATATTTTTCTTATCCATCCCATCTAGGTTATTTAAGCTTGCATTAAGCAAGTGCTATGCCAGTTAGTCGAAACTTCCAGTGTTTAATTCCTTTTTGAGGCAAGGAAGTTTTTTTATTACTCATGTTTTCAAGTTTTTATATTGATGTATGCGTTGATGTCACTACTTATATTTAGTGTAATATTTATACTTTGTATATAAGAAAAATAAATTAAATACAGCAATTAATCCGAAAATACAGATCAAGCGAAAATAATTTTGTATTTTTTTAATCAATTAAGTTAATTTGTGCCGATTGGACAGCAAAATTGAATCAAGAATGAATCACCAAAATAATAGTTCGCCAGCTGAAAATGGCGATCTGCAACGTAGTCTGTCTAACCGACATCTCCAATTAATTGCAATTGGTGGCGCGATTGGTACGGGCTTATTCATGGGCTCTGGTAAAACAATTAGTTTGGCAGGTCCATCTATACTGGTGATCTATATGATCATTGGTTTCATGGTCTTTTTGGTCATGCGAGCATTAGGTGAACTTTTGTTATCTAACTTGCAGTACAAGTCATTTATTGACTTTGCAACGGATTTGATTGGCCCGTGGGCGGGTTATTTTGTCGGTTGGACCTACTGGCTGTGTTGGATTACGATAGGTATCGCCGATCTTTCTGCAATTATTTACTATTTGCAGTTTTTTAATGGAGGTAACCCATTTTCGCCTGAAGAAGGGGTGCTCATTAGTATTGCCGCCATTGTGTTTATTATGGGACTAAACTTAGTCACCGTTAAGCTATTTGGTGAGTTAGAGTTTTGGTTTGCACTCATCAAAATTTTAGCCATTGTGGTGCTGATTGGCGTCGGTTTGTGGATGATTTTTACCGGATTTACTTCAACAGCTGGTGAAATTGCTTCATTTACGCACTTATGGTCACATGGTGGATTATTCCCAACAGGGGTCACAGGGTTCTTAGCAGGCTTCCAAATTGCTATTTTTGCATTTGTGGGGGTTGAATTGGTGGGTACGACTGCTGCTGAAACCAAAGATCCTGAGCATAATTTACCTAAAGCGGTTAACTCGATTCCAATCCGTATTATTATTTTTTATGTATTGGCTTTGGTGATCGTGATGTCTGTAACACCTTGGAACAAGATTGATCCAAGCATTTCGCCTTTCGTAAATTTATTTAGCCAAGCGGGTATTGCTGCAGCTGCCATTATTATGAACTTGGTGGTCTTGTCATCGGTGATGTCATCGATGAACAGTGGCGTATTTTCAACTTCGCGTATGTTGTTTGGTTTGTCTCGTGAAGAGCAAGGGCCAAAAGCTTTTGGTAAATTGAATAAACGCGCTGTACCTGCAAATGCATTGTATTTCTCTGCAGTTTGTTTGTTATTGGGTGCTGCACTTCAGTACTTTGTTCCGAATACGGTTGAAGCCTTTACATTGGCAACTACACTTTCAACAGTCTTGTTTATTTGTGTATGGCTGATGATCATCTGGAGTTATATTGTGTACTACAAAACACGTCCAGAGCTTCATGCCAAATCAACATTTAAACTGCCAGGCGGTTTGTATACGTGTTGGTTGGTTATTGCCTTCTTTATCGGCATGATTTATGTATTGTCAATGGAAGCAGACACCATGAAAGCCTTGATGGTGAGCCCAATCTGGTTTGTCATTTTGGTCATTGGTTATTTTGGTTTTTATAAGAAAAAGCAAAAATAAGTATCTGTGTTAAAAAAACTGTCCACATTGGGCAGTTTTTTTATGACTATAATTGACAAAGTCATACGTATCGAACCTGAAAAAGACTGAAGAATAAAAGATCGAATTGTGAGGCGAGTCTGATGATTATTTTTAAGATTTAAAGACGCTACGCGTTAAGCTCTATTTTAATTGCAGTGCTATTGCTTACAATGCACAGTAAAATTAAAGAGGAACTTGTGCCAAAGCAAATCAAAGTTGCCTAATTTTGAATCAGAGTCAGGATCAGCTTATTGAGAAATCGTGGGCTTTTCTTTTATCCGTGTGTTGATCACGTTATACTCGGAAAAAATATTTTTAGGTACGCGTATGAACCGTGTTATGAGTTGCAAGGTGGTGATGCTTTTCTTGGGCAGTTTACTTTTGACTGCTTGTGGCCAGTCGGGCGCATTACATTTGCCAGGCGATGCGAACGCTGACAAACGTGCAAAATATTTACTGTATTCAGATCAGAATACAGAAAAAAAAGCTGAGGACGTGCATGAGCAACAGGCACCAGCTCAGTAGTCTGCAGAGACCGAAGCCAGAGCTTCAAAAACTACATCTGATTTGATTTAAGCAAGGATACTTTCATGAGTTTCACCCGCATCAATGGGGTTTTGCATGCTGAGCAATGTTCATTACAAGCGCTCGCAGTGCAATACGGCACACCACTATATGTCTATTCTAAAGCGGCTTTTGAAAAGCATTATTTAGATATGGATCGTGCATTTAGCTTTATCGACCATCAAATTTGTTTTGCGGTGAAGTCTAACTCCAACATTGCGGTTTTGAATGTATTGGCCAAGCTTGGTGCAGGTTTTGATATTGTGACCGGTGGCGAATTGGCTCGTGTACTCAAAGCGGGTGGCGATGCATCTAAAATTGTATTTTCTGGTTTAGGTAAAACTGAAGCAGATATTCAAAAAGCACTTGAAGTTGGCATTGCATGTTTTAATGTTGAATCTTATGCAGAGTTGGATCGTATTCAAAATGTCGCAGCGAAACTTGGCAAAAAAGCGCCGATTTCATTACGCGTGAATCCAGATGTTGATGCTAAAACACATCCATATATCTCGACGGGCTTAAAAGAAAATAAATTTGGTATTCCATCAGACAGCGTATATGAAACTTATCAATATGCTGCTTCATTACCGAATTTAGATGTTGTGGGTATTGATTGTCATATTGGTTCGCAGTTAACTGAAACGCAGCCATTTGTTGATGCTTTAGACCGCATCATGATCATGATTGATCATTTAAAAACTTTAGGTATTCATCTTCAGCATATCGATATTGGCGGTGGCTTGGGCGTGACGTATAAAGATGAAACGCCACCTTCTGTAGAAGAATATGCCAATGCCATGAAACCTGCTTTAGAAAAGCTTGGTATGAAAGTCTATATGGAACCGGGTCGTAGTATTTCTGCCAATGCAGGTACATTATTAACCAAAGTTGATTTGCTTAAACCAACCAATCACCGCAATTTTGCCATTATTGACGCTGCAATGAATGACTTAATCCGTCCTGCGCTTTATGAAGCATGGATGGACATTCAAGCAGTTACACCAAATCCTCAAGCTGAAACAAAAACTTGGGATGTGGTGGGTGCAATTTGTGAAACTGGCGATTTCTTAGGTAAAGAGCGCGAATTAGCCATTCAAGAAAATGATGTGCTCGCAGTATTGGGCGCAGGCGCATACGGTTTTGTGATGAGTTCGAACTACAATAGCCGTGGTCGTGCAGCTGAAGTGATGGTCGATGGTGCGCAATCACACTTAGTTCGTGAACGCGAAACAATAGAATCGTTATGGGAACGTGAACGTCTTTTGCCTTAAGGAGTGATTCGAGATGTTAGTAGAATTTACCAAAATGCATGGCTTGGGCAATGACTTTCTGGTTTTAGATTTAATTAGCCAACGTGTTTATCTAGATGCCTTAACGATTCAGCGTTTAGCGGATCGTCACTTTGGTATTGGTTTTGATCAATTGTTGATTGTAGAACCACCAGATGTACCAAATGCAGATTTTAAATACCGTATCTTTAACGCAGATGGTTCTGAAGTAGAGCAATGTGGTAATGGGGTACGTTGTTTTGCGCGTTTTGTACACGAGCGCCAATTGACCACAAAAACCAAAATTAAGGTACAAACCAAAGCAGGTATTGTTGAACCTGAATTGGGTGAAAATGGTTGGGTTCGCGTTAATATGGGCTATCCAAAATTCTTGCCACAAGAAATTCCATTTTTGGCAGAAGAGCCTGAAAATCTGTATGACATTGCATTAGCCAACGATGAAAAGTTGACAATTGATGTGGTGAATATGGGTAATCCGCATGCGGTGACCATAGTTTCTGATGTGATTACAGCTGATGTGCCACGTATTGGCCCACAAGTTGAATCTCATGAGCGTTTTCCGCAACGTGTAAATGCTGGTTTTATGCAAATCATTGATGAAAAGCATGCGCGTTTGCGTGTGTTTGAACGTGGTGTAGGTGAAACTTTAGCTTGTGGTACAGGTGCATGTGCAGCTGCTGTATCGGGTATGCGCCGTGGTTTACTTTCAAGCAAAGTCGAAATTGAATTGGCTGGCGGTAAGCTACAAATTGAATGGAAAGAAGGCGATGTAGTTTGGATGACAGGTCCGACTGCGACCGTTTACGAAGGCCGTTTAGATTTGCGTTATTTCCAAGCTTAAGCCAAAACAAGGCTAAATATGGAAAACGAAAAAAGCACTTTCAAATGAAGGTGCTTTTTTATGGGTAAAAATCAGCTATGCTGTTTCTAATCAGATATTTTTCATCAATTAAAACTATGCAACTGATCTTTTTACCAGGCGCATCGGGTAGCACAGCTTTTTGGCAACCTGTCCAGCAAAGGCTGGCTAAGCGCACATTTGGTAATTTTACATCTCAAAGAGTGATTGCATACCCTTCATTCGGCATGCAACCTTCGCATGCAGATGTCTATGATTTTGCAAGTTTGACTCAATACGTATTAGAACAAATTGAGCAGGAATGCATTGTTATTGCGCAGTCAATGGGGGGGATTTTTGCAGTGCAAGCAGCATTGCAAAAACCGCACTTGGTGAAAGGCTTAGTTTTACTGGCAACCTCCGGTGCAGTGAACTTAGCGCCTTTTCAGGCGCAAGATAGGCGTAGTGCCTATCAACAACAATATTTAAACTATCCTGATTGGTTCTGTACAGCAAGTATTGATTACAGCCCACAATTACAGACTATTTTACAGCCTGTCTTATTGTTGTGGGGAGATCAGGACCCCGTGAGCCCTATCGCGGTGGGCACTTATTTACAGTCCGCCTTTGCCAAAGCGGAACTTCACATTGTAGAAGGTGGTGATCATCTATTTGCAGAAAAATATCCAGATCAAACCGCGACGTTTATTGCTCATTATTTAGCTCAGTGGGAGTGCTGAAGTATGTTAGAAGGATTTGAGCCACAAGTATTGCTATCTATGTGGTTAAAGGAACGAAAAATCCAAAATCAATCGGAACATACTTTGCAAGCTTATGAACGCGATGTCAGTGATTTTTTGGCATTTTGTGCGACGCGAAACCTCAACTTAAATGATATTGAAAGTGCAGATTTACGTGAGTTTTTAGGTTCTAAAGTTGAACATCAACAACTGAGTTCGAGTAGTTTACAACGCATATTATCGGCTGTACGCCAGTTTATGAAGTGGGCTGAGCAGGGGGAATATATGGCCTTTAACCCAGCAGATGATTTTCAGCTCAAACGACAGTCTCGTCCATTGCCCGGTTTAATCGACATAGAAACGGTCAATCAAATTTTAGATCAGCCTGCACCAGCTTCAGAAGCACAACAGCAGATGTGGCTCAGAGATAAAGCAATTTTAGAGCTTTTGTATTCCAGTGGATTACGCTTAGCAGAAGTACAGTCTTTAAGAATTAAGGATGTTGATTTTAATCGACAGTTACTGCGCATTACAGGTAAGGGAAATAAAACGCGTGTAGTTCCTTTTGGAGTGAAAGCCAAAGATGCCGTCATGCAGTGGCTACAAATTTATCCGCTGTGGCATGGGGACTTTGTCCCAGAAGCAAATGTTTTTATTACCCAAAAGGGAAACCCACTTGGTGCGCGTCAAATTGAAAATCGCGTGAAGCTACAAGCGCAACGTGCAGGGGTGAATATTGATCTCCATCCGCATTTGTTAAGACATTGTTTTGCCAGTCATATGCTGTCGAATAGTCGAGATTTACGCGCCGTACAAGAAATGTTGGGGCATAGTAATTTAACCACAACTCAAATTTATACCCATGTGGATTTTGATCATTTGGCACAAGTTTATGATCAGGCGCACCCCAGAGCACAATTGAAAAAGTAAGACAAAATAAAAAGAAGGCATGGCCTTCTTTTTATTTTGTGCTTGTTATAAGGCAGATGAGTCCGCCCAATATTTATAAAGCAGGCGTATGTACGGGTGTTTGGCGTACTGGGTTAATTTGTTCAAATGCTGTTGCTATTTTAAATAGTGTAGGCTCATCAAATTCACGTGCAATAAATTCAATATTGACGTTCATTGGATATTGGCTGGTACTCGCAACCACTTGTGCTGCAGGCATTGAAAGTGCAGGGAAGCCACTAAATGGGCTCAGGCGATTATTGGTCCCCGCCGATGGGCTACGGCCTAAATTTGGCGCCAAAGCATGCATGGTTGGATAAGCAAGCGCATCATAGCTGGTCCCTGTAAGTTGTCCAGTTGCATCGGTATGATCTAAGGCTTTATTTAAACTACTACGGACATGTGGCGCACGTACGACGGTGTTCAGGTGATAACCCTCAATAAATGATTGCGCCGTACTGTCACGGTCATAGTTATTAAAACTTGAAATCATTAAGCCACTGTTTTGCAAATCGGTATAAGACTGAAAAATACTTCGTGTGGTTTTTAAATAGTCAGTAAGTGAAATTTTAAACTCATAAGAAGACAAACTTGAATAAGTGCTAAGAATCGTAGATAAATCATCTATTGTTACTTCCTCAACAATGGCACCCGCTGCGGTTAATTTGGCAACTGCTTGATCCATTGCTTGATTAATTAATTGGCCGTCCTCAGTGAATACGCCCGCATTATTCGGCTGAGCATATAGTGCACGGACTAAGCCAATACGTTTTCCTTGTAAGTTATTATCTGCTGTAGGCACGTAGCTTGTTGGTACTGAAAACAAGGTTTTATATTCGCTTTCAGTGCTTAATAATGGTGCTAAACGGTCAAAATCATTGCGTTGATTTGAAGATGCTGAATGATCAAAACCCGTCATGCTATCCATTAAAATGGCACAGTCGACGGCTTTACGACACATCGGGCCAGCCGTATCTTGTGTTGGTGCAAGAGGAATGATGCCATCTTGACTAACTAGACGTAGTGAAGGACGCAAACCAACAAGGCCTTGTAATGATGATGGAATACGAATTGAGCCACCTGTATCTGTTCCAATACCAATCAGGGCTAAGCTTGCATTAATGGCAGCACCTGTACCTGCGGATGAACCCCCTGGGCCTTTGCTCAGATCGTAAGCATTTTTGGTCTGTCCACCATTTTTATGGCTAGAGCTACCACCAAACCCAAAGGCAAACTCATCTAAATTGGCTTTACCTAAAATAATGCCACCATGATCTTTAATATTTTTAATAATGTATGCATCGTCTTGTGGGAAATTATCAATCAGTGCTTTAGAACCAGCTGTATTGGCCATGTTGATGGCATCAATGTTGTCTTTAGGCAATACTGTCACACAGTGTAAAGCACCTTTCAGTTTACCTGTACTGGCATAGTAATCATCTAAGTCTTTGGCATCTTTCAGTGCTGTAGGATTAACAGAAATGATGCTGTTTAATGTTGGTCCTTGTTTGTCATAGGCCTGAATACGATCCAAATAGCTTTGCACGATTTGAACGCACGTTGCACCTTTGGTTTGAATCGATTGATGCACATCAGCAATACTGGCTTCAACAGGATTAAAGGGTACTGGCTGGATTGTTTCAGAAGCTGAATTGCTATCTTTTGAGTCATTACATGCGGTTAGAAAACCTGAAAGAGAGATTAGTAAAATTGTTTTTTTAAAACCCAACATGAAGCCTACCCCAGAAATGTATGTTTGTAGACTTTCTAATGCAATGCTTGTGCCATGTATGGTTTTGATTATTCTTGTTTTTAGTGTTTGATTTAAAATTTTAGAATAAAAAGTATCAGCATTTATCGAGAATTTAATGCTTTAAAAGTGACATAAAAATAGAAGATTCACAGCAATTTTTGAATTTTTCGTTTCTATATTAAATTTTTAAGCGCTGTATATAATTATTTATGTATTTAAATTCAATTTGTTATGTTTGTTTTCTACTTTAAAATGACTTAAATTGATCTTTTGTACTAATGTAGAATAATAAATAGTCACTTTTTCAAGTATAAAAATAGCGTATAACTGCTAGATGAATAGAGATGGATAAAACATCGTCGCAATCGTATGGCGAACTCAATGAAAATCATATAGAAAATGCATTTCTTAAGCACCCATGCAATATAAAGAATTTGATTTAAAAACTAGGCAGAAACAATGATTTCCAATCTTCAAGAAAAATATAACCAGCTTAGCCCAGCGCAGAAAGATATCTTTATCGGCTATGGTTTACGACAAATTAAACATTTTGTTGAAATTAGCTTGCCTAAAATAGAAGCGGCATTGCCCGAAGGTGCGAAGGTACAAGGCATTAATGCTGAAGGTAAAGTTTTGGCTTATCATGAGGCAAGCCAACAATATTATGTTTGGATTTCAGATCTACAATGGCAAATTTATACCAAACCGACTGTTGCTGTAGACCTAAAAGAAGATGCAATTGCTGTTTGGCAGATTTTTAATTTAAAAGACCACGAGCTTATTAATTTAAGCCATATTCATCGAGACTTTTTAGACAATCAGTCTGCAGATAAAGAGTAATGAGACAAGCGAAAGAGAGATCATCAATTCATCCTGATTGTTGATCTCTTTTATGTTGAATGATGACTCACGTAAATAAGACATGGGCAGACGGATAAATCTTTTAAGACTTATAAATCTTCTAAAGGTAATTGGTAGCTCTGTTTCACGATTTGACTTGGAACATCCGTTTTTACGCTGGTAATGCCATTTTTTTTGGTCAAATGCGTTGATTGAAACTTACGGTAACTTTCTAAGTCTGGCACCACGACTTTTAGCATGGCATCGCACTCACCTAAAATAATATAGCACTCCATGACTTGGGGTAGCTCTTTCATTGCTTCGATAAATAAATCGATTGTTTCGGCATCTTGGCCAACCAACCAAATTCGAGAAAATAATAACAATTGAAAACCAATCCGCTGTGGGTCTACCACTGTGGTATAGCTTTGAATTACGCCAGCTTCTTCTAATAACTTTACACGTCTTAAGCAAGATGAAGGTGAAAGCCCAATGGCTTTGGCCAATTCATTGTTTTGCATGCGACCATTACTTTGAAGCGAGTGAATGATATTTTTATCAATACGATCCAGCTTTACTAGAATAGACTTGGAAGAAATTTTCATAAAATAGAATATAATTCTAAAAATAAGTAATTTATTAGAATATTTGAAATCATATTTTAGCGCAATTCGAAGATACTATTTTTTCCATCAGTACAGCGATAGGAAAAGGAAAATGTCTGTATTAGTACTCTTTGCTTTAACGGTTACACCGCTAATTTTTACACCAGGGCCAGATATGCTATTTGTTCTGTCTCAAGTGATGGGTAAGGATGCAAAAGCAGGCATGATGGCAACTCTAGGGATTTGCTCGGGCTATTTGGTGCATTCCATTTTGGTCGCATTAGGCTTAGCAGCTATTATTGTATCGTTCCCAATTTTGTTTGAAACTATTCGTTGGCTGGGGATTGCTTACTTAATTTATCTGGCTGTGACCTTGTTAAAGTCGGTCTTTAGTAAAAATGCGATCCATATTGAAAATAAAAGCACTAGTTCACCGATTAAGAAGGGCTTTTTTACGGCATTGCTTAATCCCAAAGGCATGTTGATTTATTTTGCAATTCTGCCTCAGTTTATAGATAAAGCAGGCAATACAGTTGCTCAAGGCCTATTACTTTCATTGGTATTTATTGGGTTGATCTTTATCGTGTACTGCGCCTTGAGTTTGGTTTTTGCAAAAATTAGCGCAAAAACCCATATTGATGAACGCAAACAAAAATGGATTGATGGTACATCTGGCGGTCTATTGGGATTGGCAGCAATTTGGCTAATTTCAAATTAAAAATACATAAGCACTAGAACCAGTTAAGTACTTTAAAGAAGCTCGTTTTATCTAAACGGGCTTTTTTTTATGATTTGAATCATGA
The DNA here is from genome assembly GCF_004209135.1 of Acinetobacter sp. WCHAc060006. NCBI lineage: Bacteria > Pseudomonadati > Pseudomonadota > Gammaproteobacteria > Moraxellales > Moraxellaceae > Acinetobacter > Acinetobacter sp. WCHAc060006. The sequence goes on from NZ_SGSS01000013.1 coordinate 45,757, forward strand.
TGTATTTTGGGTTTTGAGTCACAGCCACAAGAATGGAAGCTAAAAAATAGGACATCTGATTTATTGTTAGATTGTATAAAAAATAAGATGAAAAACTATTCTGTCTTAAATGACATAATCCCGATTACAAGCAATCTGCGCATTTAAGCGAGCCATATTGAGTGGATAAACATCTAAAAACAGATCGATCAAAACTTTTGATGATGTAAATCAGGTAAAAACATAATATAAATCAATGGTTAAAAAATAACAAAAACTTTATGAAAAACAGTCCAATTCAAGTGCGATATAAAAATGTGAACCATTAGTTCAAGGAAATTTACGCATTTTTACAGGTCTTTCGATAATTGTGACTTGACCGAAATGCCATACACATTGCAAGATAGGGCACCTAAAAAATTTTAAGTGAAGAGTTATTATAACTTTTCATAACATTTACATTTGCTAAAACAGCCGAGGATTACATGAAGGCTCTTGTTGCTGTAAAACGTGTGGTTGATGCCAACGTTAAAGTTCGCGTTAAACCGGACAATAGTGGGGTTGACCTTACTAACGTTAAAATGTCTATCAACCCATTCTGTGAAATCGCAGTGGAAGAAGCGGTTCGTTTAAAAGAAAAAGGAACTGTTTCAGAAATCGTTGTTGTTTCTATTGGTCCTAAAGAAGCTCAAGAACAAATTCGTTCTTCTATGGCTCTTGGTGCTGACCGCGGTATTCTAGTTGAAGCTGATGATAGCCAACTAGGTGCGCTTGAAGTTGCAAAAATTCTTAAAGGCGTAGTAGACGCTGAACAACCTCAATTGATTCTTCTTGGTAAACAAGCAATTGATGACGACTCTAACCAAGTTGGTCAAATGTTGGGTGCTTTACTTGGCGCAGGTCAAGGTACTTTTGCTTCAGAAGTTAAAGTTGAAGGCGACAAAGTACAAGTGACTCGTGAAATCGACGGTGGTTTACAAACTGTTGAGCTTTCTCTTCCAGCAATCATCACAACTGACTTACGTTTGAATGAACCACGTTATGCGGCTCTTCCAAACATCATGAAAGCGCGTAAAAAACCGCTTGATACTAAGTCACCAGCTGATTATGGCGTTTCTCCAGCAACTAAGCTTAAAACTGTTAAAGTTGAAGCTCCTGCTGAACGTAAAGCTGGCGTACAAGTGAAATCTGTAGATGAGCTTGTAGAAAAATTGAAAAACGAAGCGAAAGTGATCTAATACAGAAGGATAAAATCATGAGTATTTTAGTTATCGCTGAGCACGACAACAAAGCACTTAACGGTGCAACTTTAAACGTTGTTGCTGCAGCGCAAAAAATCGGTGGTGATATCACTGTATTGGTAGCTGGTTCTGGCGCGCAAGCAGTTGCAGACCAAGCAGCTAAAGTTGCGGGTGTAAGCAAAGTATTACTTGCTGATGACGCAGCTTATGCTAATCAATTGGCTGAAAACGTTGCTAAATTAGTTGCTTCAATCGGTGCGGGTTATTCTCACATCCTTGCTGCTTCTACGACAACGGGCAAAAACGTACTTCCACGTGCGGCTGCGCTTCTTGACGTAAGCATGATCACTGACATCATTGCTGTTGAAGGTCCTAAAACTTTCAAACGTCCTATCTATGCAGGCAACGCGATTGCAACTGTAGAATCTGGTGAATCAGTTGTAGTTGCAACTGTTCGTGGTACTGCATTTGATGCTGTTGCTGCTGAAGGCGGTTCTGCTGCAGTTGAAGCTGCTGCTTCAACTGGCGATGCTGGCATTTCTAAGTTCGTTTCTGAAGAAATCGTGAAATCAGAACGTCCAGAATTAACAGCTGCTCGTATTGTTGTATCTGGTGGTCGCGGTGTTGGTTCAGGTGAAAACTATCACGCTGTACTTGACCCATTAGCTGACAAGCTAGGCGCTGCTCAAGGTGCTTCACGTGCTGCGGTTGACGCTGGTTTCGTTCCAAACGACATGCAAGTAGGTCAAACAGGTAAAATCGTTGCGCCTGAATTGTATATCGCTGTAGGTATCTCTGGTGCGATTCAGCACTTGGCAGGTATGAAAGAATCTAAAGTGATCGTTGCGATCAACAAAGATGAAGAAGCGCCAATTAACGCAGTAGCTGACTACTGGTTAGTAGGTGATTTGAACACTGTAGTTCCAGAATTAGTATCTAAAATCTAATTTCTGAACTTAGTTCAAAAAACGCTCTTATGCATCATGCATAAGGGCGTTTTTTATTGAGCTTAGATTTGTGTAAATTTTCTATAATGTAGAAATAAGGCGAAAGCTTTAAATGGTGCATAGATGAGAAAATACGCATGCTGAGGGTATTTAATTACCCCTTTGTCATGCCTAGTAAAAGTAATCTGGTATAGCGTCCAAATAGAGCGCATAGCTTAATGATGTTACTTCGGCGTATGCTAGCCTTAAGGTGATCTAGTTCACGCTAAATGCATGTAGAAGATTTAAAAAGAATAAGCCGTTGAAGAGGCGATTACAGAATAATTAAAGGTGTATGAAGTGATTAAAATACAGCTGTTAAATATTTGTGAAAATGCTGAAAATACACACAAAAAATCATAGTTATAGATCGTAATCTTTGACGCAAAAACGATGCTATTTGTGCTATAATGGCCGACTGAATTTTTAATATTGGTTCGGTTTTTTTGAACCAATTTTTAGCTGATTTTACGATATATAAATGCGGGCAGAATTCTGCTTGTATAACAAGGAGTATGCATGAGCGTATCGGAAATTAGACCGATTGCCATTGAGGATGAGCTGAAAAGTTCATATCTCGATTATGCGATGAGCGTGATTGTATCTCGTGCATTGCCTGATGTACGTGATGGTCTAAAACCAGTTCATCGTCGTGTGCTGTTCGCAATGCACGAATTGGGCAATGATTACAACAAAGCATACAAAAAGTCTGCCCGTGTTGTTGGTGACGTGATCGGTAAATATCACCCGCATGGTGATTTTGCTGTATACGAAACAATTGTTCGTATGGCACAAGACTTTAGTTTGCGCTACCAATTGGTCGATGGCCAAGGTAACTTTGGTTCTGTCGATGGTGACAGTGCCGCTGCAATGCGTTATACCGAAGTTCGTATGCGTAAATTAACGCATGAGCTTTTGGCTGACTTAGAAAAAGATACCGTTGAATGGGAAGATAACTACGACGGTTCTGAACGTATTCCTCAAGTAATGCCTACTCGTGTACCTAATCTACTCATTAATGGTGTAGCGGGTATTGCAGTAGGTATGGCGACCAATATGGCGCCACACAATATGACGGAAGTGATTAATGCATGTTTGGCTTATGCCAACGACCCGCAAATCTCAATTGAAGGTTTGATGGAGCATATCTCTGGTCCAGATTTCCCTACGGGTGGCATCATCTACGGTAAATCAGGTATTGTTGATGCTTACCGTACAGGTAAAGGCCGTTTGCATATTCGTGGTAAATACCACATTGAAGAAGATGCAAAAACGAGTCGTAATACCATCGTATTTACAGAAATTCCTTATCAGGTCAACAAAGCGAAAACGATTGAACGTATTGCTGAGTTGGTTAAAGAGAAAAAACTGGAAGGTATTTCTGAACTTCGTGATGAGTCAGACAAAGACGGTATGCGTATTGCCATTGACTTAAAGCGTGGTGAAAACGCTGAAGTTGTGGTGAATAACCTATTCCAAAACACACAGCTTGAGAACTCATTTAGCATCAACATGGTTTGCTTAGACAATGGCCAGCCAAAGTTGATGAATCTAAAAGATATTATTGCAGCCTTTATTCGTCACCGCCAAGAAGTGGTTACACGTCGTACCATGTACGAACTACGCAAAGCGCGTGAACGTGGTCATATCTTAGAAGGTTTAACTGTTGCGCTTGCTAACATTGACGCAATTATTGAAACCATTAAAACCTCTGCGAACCCTGCTGAAGCACGTGAGCGCTTGCAAGCGGGTGAATGGGCAGGTGGCGGTGTTGTTGCATTGCTTGAAAAAGCAGGTGCAGTATCTGTACGTCCAGACGAAATTGAAGGTGAAGATCCAAGCCGTCCATTTGGGTTGACTGGCGATATTTATCGCTTATCTCCAACGCAAGTGGGTGCGATTCTAGAGCTTCGTTTACATCGTTTAACTGGTCTAGAGCAAGATAAATTACAAGCTGAATATTCTGAAATTCTTTCTCAAATTGCTGAATACACTGCAATTTTAAATGATTTCAATTTATTGATGAATGTGATTAAAGAAGAGCTTGCGCTGATTTTGCAACAGTATGGCGATGCGCGTCGTACTGAGATTGTAGAGTCACGTATTGACTTCTCTCGTGAAGATTTAATTCCTGAAGAGCAAATGGTACTGACTGTTTCTCAATCAGGTTATGCAAAAACACAGCCATTATCTGATTATGCTGCACAGCGTCGTGGTGGTCGTGGTAAGTCTGCAACTTCAATGAAAGAAGATGACTACATTCAGCATCTGATTGTGACATCAAGCCATGCAACAGTGCTTTGCTTCACGAACGTAGGTAAGGTTTACCGTTTACGTGTGTTTGAAGTGCCTCAAGCATCTCGCGGTGCCAAAGGCCGTCCAATGGTGAATTTATTGCCACTGGATGACAATGAGACAATTACAGCGATTCTTCCTGTGATTGATGCGCCGAAGAAATTCAAAGAGCGTTTAGCTGATTTCCGCACGTTTGTGAAAGCAAATAAAGCACAATTGCAGCAAAATGAAATTATTGCGAATCACTACGATGCACTAGAAGCTGCTTTTGCAGAGATTGCAGATGGTGATGACCTAACGGATGCATTGCGTGTTCAATTGAAAGAATTAGGTGTAGAGCTTTCTACAACTGATTTGGACGATGAAATTGTTGCTGAATTTGCAGAACTTGCTGAAAACTTGCGTAAAAACTTCTACGTATTTATGGCAACTGAATTTGGTACGATTAAACGCGTTGAATTAGACCAGTTCTCAAATGTACGTTCAAATGGTTTACGTGCGCTTGAGTTGGTCGAAGGTGATACCTTAATTGGTGTAGCGATTACGGATGGCGAACAGCAAATTATGTTGTTCTCGAATGAAGGTAAGGCGATTCGTTTTGCTGAAACTGATGTTCGTGCCATGGGCCGTTCAGCCAAAGGTGTACGCGGTATGCGTGTAACGATTGGCGCTGCGCAATCTGAAGAAGCAGAAGAAGTAGATGTAGATTCTGATGATGAAGATTCAGATGCTAACTTCTTGAGCCGTATTGTATCGCTTGTGGTTGTACCAGAAACTGGCGAAGTGCTTTGTGCCTCTGCAAATGGTTATGGTAAACGTACTCCTGTAGATGACTTCCCAACCAAGAAACGTGGTGGTAAGGGTGTTATTGCCATTAAAACTTCTGACCGTAATGGTGAGTTAGTGGGTGCTGTTGCGATTGATGCATCGAAAGAATTGATGTTGATTTCTGATGGTGGCACATTGGTTCGTACACGTGCCTCTGAAGTTGCACAAACAGGTCGTAACGCACAAGGTGTTCGCTTAATCCGTTTGGGTGACAACGAAACATTGGTGGGTGTTGAAGCTATTGAAGCTGTAGAAGAAGATGAAATTTTAGAAGAAGTTTCAGCGATTGATGCAGAACAATTGGTAGATGACTCAACTATTATGGATCAAACTGAAACTGAATCAGACGATTTAAATGAGCCTGAAGAAGACTAAGTCATGATCTTAAAAGAGGGCGCTACGGCGTCCTTTTTTATTTCTAAACTTAAATAATATGGTCATAATGATGTATATACTACAGACCTGAAATGTGGAAAAGCGTGGATATGAAGGCAAAAATAGTTTTACTCGGTTGTGCAATAGTGATGTCGGGTTGTGGTCAAATTGGACAAAATGCCATAGCTGATCCAAGTGCGGAACAAGCTCAAGTTGCGCAAGCCGTATACGATCAATTACGTGAAGGTAACCTTGAAAAACTATATCCATATTTCGAGCCTGAACTGAAAGCCAAGTTTATGCAAAATGAAAAAGAGCTACGTAAGTTTACGCGCACGATTCCAAAGCAAGAGTACACACGTAAAAATATTGTTTCTAAGCACATTGAAACATCAACAGATAAGCCATCTTTATACACGGTGACCTATGAATATGGTTACAGCAATAAAAACCTAGTACAGTACGATGTGAGTTTCGATAAACCCGCTGGAAGTAGCAAAATTCGTAATTTGAATCTGTCAGTTTTTGGTGAATCGACGAAATAATTTGACTGGCTATTACTGAATTTAATTTAAAAAAAGGGATGCTTAAGCGTCCTTTTTTATCATTAATTTTTTACATAAATGCGTTCTTTAGCAAAAATATAAAGCGAGTCAAAAGTTCAGCGTATGACCTACGTAGAATTAATATTAACCCGTATTTATTCTGCTTAGGGAAGAAACTATTCCAATAGCTTAAAACAGGGTAGGAAGAGCCTATGTGCCGATCTAGGCTATATAGCTTATAGATAGCTTGGTCTGTGTAATGTTTGTTTAAGCGCTTAATCAGCAGGGTATCAGCATCAGCCACAGCGAGCATAAATATAAAATTGAAGCCATAAAAAATGGACGCCGAGACGTCCATTTTGATTTGATCTGAAAAAAGTATTATCCGCGCTGACTCATCGTCTCGTGATAATTTTTTTGTTTTTCAGTGTCAAATTGGCCTTCCCAGCGACTAATAACCAGTACCGCAAGTGCGTTACCAATTACGTTTAATGCAGTGCGTGCCATATCTAAAATACGGTCAATACCAGCAATAAATGCTAAGCCTTCCAAAGGAATACCTACACTACCCAATGTTGCAAGAAGTACCACGAAAGATACGCCAGGAACACCTGCGATGCCTTTAGAGGTGATCATGAGTGTAAGTACTAGAATAATTTGTTGGCCAATTGAAAGATCGATACCGTACAGCTGCGCAATAAAGATTGCGGCAATACTTTGATATAGTGTTGAACCATCAAGGTTGAATGAATAACCAATTGGAATCACGAAGCTAGTAATCGGTTTTGGCGCACCGTAAGCTTCCATTTTTTCCATGATACGAGGTAATACAGTTTCAGAACTTGCTGTTGAATATGCAAGAATGAGCTCGTCTTTCAAGATTTTAATAATGGTCCAGATGCTGAAACCACAAATTTTGGCAACCAACCCTAAAACTACAAAAGCAAAGAATAAAATTGCACCATAAACCAATAATGCCAATTTTACTAAAGGCAATAAAGAACTAAAACCAAAGTTCGCAACAGTTGCAGCGATCAGACCGAATACACCCAGCGGTGCAAACTTCATAATCATGTGCGTTACTTTGAACATGGTTTCAGAAACGGCATTCAATACATTAAGTAAAGGTTGTTTTGTTTCTTGATCTAAAGCACCTAAACCAATACCAAACATCACCGAGAAGAAAATAATCGGTAGCATTTGACCGCTAGTGAGAGCTGCGAAGAAGTTTGGTGGAATCAGCGATAATACAGTTTGCACGATACCATGTGATTGCTCACTAACTGCATGGGTCGTTTCTTGGTATTTAGAAATATCCACTTGGGTGAGGCTAGACATATCGATGCCTGCACCAGGTTGGAAAATATTAGCTGCAACTAAACCAACCAAAATTGCAATTGTGGTAATAATTTCAAAATACAGAATCGTTCTGAAGCCAAGCTTACCAAGGCTAGCCCCTTGGCTCGTGTTTGCAATACCCAAAATTAACATTGAAACCACAAGTGGAATCACAATCATTTTAATTAGGGTAATGAAAATAGAGCCCAATGGTGTTAACACATTGTTCACTAGGGCATCACGATATTCAGGAGAATAGTGAAGGAATGAGCCTACAAGTATACCTAAAATCAGCGCAATAACGATTTGCCACGCAAGGCTCATCTTAATTTTTTTCATACTCAGCTCTGAAAAAAGTTATCTAGAAATAAAATCCGCAAAAGGTCCTCATACCCGTATTAAAAAACAGAGTATTCATGGCGAGAAAAAGCGGATTGGGAGAACTTTATTGTGAATCGATTGTGGTGAATCGGCCAACAAAATTTAATCATTGCTATTCTATTTGGTTATATTTGGGACAGTTTTAGTTATGAAATCGATTTTTAAGTTATATTTTATTTATAAAGTAGATGAAAACGAAGAATCAATGCAATTTAGCTCTAGCGGTTAGTCTGAAATAAGCAATGGTGAAGCAAATGGCCATAAAACAGCTTAAATAAATTAATTTAGGTACGACAAGACTAGTTTCTACACCCATTTGGTTGAGTTGGATGAACATTTGTATCCCTTGGGTAGAAGGTAGAAGCATTGAGAAAGATTGCATCCATTCAGGCATCGCGGCCAATGGCCAAGCTGTACCTGTTAATAGAAAGAGCGGAATAGATGTAAATACAATGAGGTGTCCAGCGCGTTCAGGCATATCTAAAAATGAAGCTAAGAGCATGCTTAAAGAAATAATGCATCCTACATAGATAGGTACAGCAAGTAACATACCCCAAAAGTTTCCCCCGCGTGGGTAGTCATAAAGCCAGAAGGTAAAACCAAATAAATAAAAACATCCCAAACAGCCAATGAATAATATTGCAAGGAAAATGGCAACGAGTTCTTTAGGCTGGGCAGTCCAGCCTTGTTCACGGTAGCCTGCAATGAGCATGCACAGACCCAGTAATATCGTTTGATGAATAATTAAAGGCGCAACTGCTGGGAAGATATAGCTACCGTAACCAGATAAGGTATTAAACAATGGCACTTGATGAACAGAAAGAGCGGGGGAGAAATGCGAAATATTGCCAAATTTTTCTGTGTATTCCTTCAATGAGTTTTCAATTGAACTGGCCAAACCTAGGCCAATTTGTTTGGTTTTTAAAAAATTAACCGCACTTAAATATAGTCCAATCCCACCTTCTTCGCCGCGTCGTATACTTTGGCTGAGGTTTTCGGGCAATAATAAAATACCATCAGCCTGCTGATGCCGAACCATGTTCTCGGCATCTAAAAAATTTGCAGTCACGGCTTTAATTTCAACATTTGGACTTTGAGCAACTTGACCAATAATCGCTGACGTCATGGCACTTTGCTCTTCATCTACAATCACAATTGGAATGGATTGCGCTTGCTGTGCCTGATAGGCTGTTGGATAGAAAAAGCTATATAGCACGACTGATAAAATCAGTGTAGTTAAAATAGATGAATTGGCAAAAATATCCTTAAAGGTTTTGCAGAAATAATACAGCAGGCTATTCATGGTTTAAGCCCTCGTGCTTGTTTCTTTAAAAATAGATAGGCCAGCGCACCATATACGAGCGCATAGACCAACAATACCAATAAGGGCTGTACTGAGGAGCTTAAAGGGCTACCAATCACCCATTGTTCAGTTTGTAATTTGGCATAAGGGGTGTAGGGAATAATATGTGCCCAAAACTTGGTAAATAGAGGGGCATTATTTAAAGGTAAAGTCACGCCCGCAAAGCTTAAGGATGAGCCACCATAAACGGCAATCACGCCGAAGGTTTTACTTAAATTACCTGTGGCTAAGACCAAGGCACTGCTTAAAAAGGCATAGGCACTATAAAATACAATTTGAGCCAGCAGAATCAACCACAAATGGCCAGCAATAAACCAACCTCGTACATCAATCAGCCAAAACATCCAGAGCCAAGTCCACACACTAAAAATTGCGACATAGGTTAAATTCTTAGAGAGGAGGGCGTAAAACAAACCTTGCGGTTTTAACCAATCTTGAGCGCGATTAAACTTAAACTCTTGCCCAACAGCAAAGGCCACACAGCAACAGAGCAACAAATGCAATATTGCCGGAATCATATAAGGTTCTAAATAGAACTCATAATTTAAGCCTGGATTGTAAAGTGCAGATATTTTGACATTTGGTGTAGGAGCTTCCAAATAAGGAATTTTTTGTTCTAAATAATTTTGTCCTGCAAAGTTAGCGAGTGCTTGTAAGGTACTTACCAGCATGGCAGAAGAAATAGTATTGCCTACGCTAAAATAGCTTTGGTTATACATAATGCTAATTTCAGCATCTTTGGCTTGTACAAAGCGCTGTTCTGCACCCGAAGGGATCAACACATAGCCCCAAATATTATTTTGGTTTAATAGACGTTCTATTTCAGCTTGGTTTTGACTGACTGTTTGAATGTGTAGTGTTTCATTGAGTGCCAAATAGCGTTCAATGTTTTGACTTAAGGCACCGTGGTCTTGGTCTAATATTGCAATGGGTAAATGAGACGGTTTACCTTGGGCAAACATACAGCTAAATAGAACAATCACAAACAGGGGGGCAAGGCTGACCAAACACAAATCCCATTTGTGTTTTAATAAGTAGCGACATTCACGGCTGATCCCTGCCCACATACTTATGGTGCCTCTTTAACTTTAAATAAGACACTCATCCCCACTTTTAACTCGGGCATTGCCTGCTCAGGCACTAAATGCACTTTAAAGCTTCGAATATCATAACCGCCTGTTTGACGCGTCGTTTTGATGGTGGCGAATTCACCTTCGGCATCAATATTTTTTACTTTAAAGTTTGCTGTTTTATCTAAGGCAGGAACATAGCCTTGCATGGTTTGAGCCTGATAGACCGAACGGTATTGATCTTCACGAACATTTAAACTAATTGAAATGTCATCATCTAAAATAATACTGGCCACAGGCACACCGATTGCCACTAACTCAGACGGTTTGGCATAGGTTTTGGAAATGGTTCCATTTACTGGTGAGAGCAATTTAGTTTCAGCTTCAAGCGCATTGGCTTCAGCAACTGCAGCATTGGCAATGTCGACTTGTGCGTCGGCAGTAGATTTCTGTTGGGGCGTACTGCCACGTTGTGCACGGGCATATTGCTGATAAGCGGCCTCAGTCATTTGTGCAGAAGAGCGCGCGGCTGCCTGCATTTCATCACGACGTTGACGAGAGATAACACCTTCTTGAAACAAATGAGCACCGCGGGTATAGGTGGTTTGTGCTAATTCTTGTTGAGCTTTTAACGACTGCCAATTGGCGTATAAGCTGGCAATATTTTCGTCTTGTGAGCCGCGATCTGTGGTGGACTGTAAAGCTAAAGCAGATTGTAAGCTGGCAAGTGCTTGTTGTTTTTTAGCATCAACTTCTGGGCTATATAGTCGTACCAATTCTTGGTTTTTATGTACTTTTTGCCCTTCATGCACATAAATTTCTTCAATTCGGCTCGGCACTTTAGTCGCGATATGAATGGTTTCTGCCTCAACTCGACCTTGTAGTTCTACCTCTTTGGGTTGATAACTTTTCCAGAGTCCAAAAGCAATCAGTCCTAATACACAAATCAGTAGCACAATTGCAATCAGCTTCACGATGCTCGAAACGGGTTTTTTTTGCATATTTGTAGGTTCTGTCTGCTCTTGTTTCTGATTTTCAGCTGACGTGGGTGCAGATTGAGCTACGGAATGACGATTTTGAGTTGAATCTGAATGATCGAGCGTGCTGTTTGCTGTTACATCACTTTTAGCATTCGTTTCAGGGCTTGGGAGCTCTTCTGTGGTCTCTTTTGAATTTGGATCCTGATTCATACGATTCCCCATGTGAATTTAACGAATGTAGTGTGTATTGGGTTGATTGATAAAGCTTTGAAACTGCTGTATCGAGCCGTGGCTTTGTAATAATGTTGCCAATGACATGACATATTTAAAAGCATTCAATGCTGTTTCGGCTTTTAAGCCGTTCAGTGTATTTTGTGCATCAATCACTTGGGTCGCAGTACCCATATCTTCTTTGAATGATAATTGCTGTATGCGTAGGTTCTCTTGAGCTGCCTTTATATTTTGTTGTAGCAGCACATCACTTTGCTGTGCAGTTTGTGCCTCGCTAAATGCGCTAAAAATTGTATTTTCAATTTCTTGCTTGGTTCGTGCAGTTAATAGTTCAGAGGCATAACGTTGTAATTCGGCAGCTTGCACATTTTTGTTTTTATCGATACCTGAAAAAAGATTGTATTTGGCACCGACACCCACAATCCAGTTTTGATTGCTGTCTAGGCTGTATTCACCAAAGGCAAATACATTCGGCTTTTTGCTTGCCTGTTGAACTTTTACATTGGCATTGGCTAGTGCAGTGTCCATCTGCATTTTTTGTATGAGTGTGGATTCATTTGCAAAACTATCTAGCCACTGTTGTAGCGCACGTTGCGGTTGGGTGTTAATAAACAGTGGCGTGGTTAAATCGTTAATTTGGCTATGGTGTAAAAGATTATTCAGCTTAAATAAGCTGGCTTGGTACTGTGCTTGGCTATTATTGACAGAACGTGTTGCATTATTTTGAGCCACTTCAAATTGCATGCGCTGACCTTTACTGATAAAGCCTTGGCGTTCTAATTTAAGTGCATTTTGGTAGTGGAGTTGCATCGCGCTGAGATTGGATTGGCTACTGGCCAATAATTGTTTTTGTAGTTGAGCATTAAAATAGGCTTGGATTAACTCAAAACGCTGTGTGTCTTGTTGTTGCTGCGTGGTTAATTCACTGCGCTGTGCTTTGATTTTAGCAACGTCTTTGGCACTCTGGGTTAAGCCACCTGTGTAAAGAGGCATCATGACAGAGACAGAAGGACGAATCACTTGATCATCCAATACAACCTGTGACGAATCTGGAATTAAACCAACACCGTCATGGATAGGTTGTTTTAAGCTTTCTTTGAGTGGGTCTGCAATTGCACCTAAATTAAACTCATCAATTTTGGCATTTAAACCATTCGTGAGCGACTGCTCAAGGTTATTTTTAACGGCCCCTAAAGGCACGTCTAATTCATTATGAAAAGCGTATGCACGTACGTTAAGATCCACGCGGGGTAAGCCAATGCCTTTAATGGCTTCAGCTTCTAGTTGTGAGGCTTGTTGTAATGCTAAATTGGCTTGATTACTGTAGGAGTTGTTGAGTAAATCAATCTCGGCTTGTTGAAAACTCATACTTTGTGCTGTGCAGAATGGACTTGCCAGCAACGTGCAAACTAGCATTGTACATTTTGTTGCGCTATTCATTTTTATCATTGTATTGAGGCATAAATCTGCACTATTGAAATGTACGAAATATTTTAACATTCAATCGATTCTCCGTATTTTCAACTGCAGTATAAAACAAAGAACAGCTTAATTCGCACCGCATGCATATCAATTTTTTAATTCTGTTTGAAATATATACTTTATTTAGCTTGAGTATAAGCTGAAAATTGGACGCAAAACAGTATGAAGCTTAAGGAAAATTTTGCGCAATTGAAAAGGCATAGCTCACACATGAAGGTGATCTCAGTCGGTTTAAATTGGGGTAGGCATTTAGGTAATAGATCGAATGAAATTCAATCCAGCAAAAAAATTGAATGATCTTGTATGTGTAGGTTAGGAAATATTATTAGTAAAACTCACAAAAAGATCAGCGCCTTATTGAAGTTTTAGCTTTAAATGTCCGACAGCATTGAAATTTTTTCAACTTAATTTACTGCAAGCACAGGCTATCTGTGGTTAAATGCCATCATTTTATTGTGTTTCACTTTGAAAGGAAAAATCATGCGCGCGTACAACTTCTGTGCTGGTCCTGCTGCATTACCTACTGCCGTTTTAGAAAAAGCTCAAGCTGAGATGCTCGATTGGCAAGGCAAGGGTCTTTCGATCATGGAAATGAGCCACCGTAGTGCGGACTATGTTGCTGTTGCTGAAAAAGCAGAAGCAGACTTACGCAAGCTCATGAATATTCCAGAGAACTACAAAGTATTGTTCTTACAAGGTGGTGCATCATTGCAGTTTTCTGCAATTCCACTGAATCTATTGGGTAAAAACAGCAAAGCTGATTATATCCATACAGGGATTTGGTCTGAAAAAGCACTCAAAGAAGCACAGCGCTATGGCGACATTAATGTTGTTGAAGCGGGTACAACTGTAGACGGTAAGCTTGCAATTAAAGACCAAAGTGAATGGAATTTATCTGCAGATGCTGCTTATGTACACTATGCAGACAATGAAACGATTGGTGGTATTCAATTCGCGAATATTCCAGAAACTGATAAACCTTTGGTTGCGGATTTATCTTCAAGTATTTTGTCTGCACCAATTGATGTCAGCAAGTTCGGTCTAATTTACGCTGGTGCGCAAAAGAATATTGGCCCAGCTGGCTTAACAATCGTTATTGTTCGTGATGATTTGTTAGATCAAGCAAAAGCTGAAATTCCAAGTATTTTGAAATATTCTGCACAAGCAAAAAATGATTCTATGGTGAATACGCCATCAACTTATGCATGGTACTTATCAGGTTTAGTTTTTGAATGGTTACTTGCACAAGGTGGTGTAGAAGCCATTCATAAAGCCAATCTTGCAAAAGCTGAACTGCTTTATAGCTATATTGATTCAAGCGACTTTTATGCAAATCCAATTGCTAAAGAAAACCGTTCAATTATGAATGTACCATTTACTTTGGCTAAGCCTGAGCTTGAAAAACAGTTCTTGAAAGAAGCTGAAGAACATCACTTACTTAATTTGGCGGGTCACCGTTCAGTAGGTGGTATGCGTGCGAGCATTTACAATGCTGTACCGCTTGAAGGCGTACAAGCTTTGGTTGACTTTATGGATGATTTTGCAAAACGTAATGCATAATTTCTGTAGCGAAAAAAGCCCATCAAATTGATGGGCTTTTTTTGTATTTGTTTGGAAATTAAAGAATAAATGTATGCAAAATATATGCGCACATCAACATGCCTAATGCAAAAAATAGACATGACATTCCATCGACTTGGTATCGAGAATTCAGTTGGTGTTCGACGCTCTGAATATTTTCTTCTTGCACGATTTTCATAGATATTTATTTTCCGATCTATTTATCGTTAATTCCTATTTCAAGATTGCATTTTTAGCACAAATAATTGATTAAATAAAGTACTAATCTCAATTAAATAACACAATGCTTTTATTTTATTAGTCCAAGGATGAGCATCTACATTAAGCAACGTATTTTTAAGGCTATTTCTATTTCTTGCAGGCATTTTATGATTATATCGGTATATTTTTTGTGATTTATTTAAGATAGTTTTTGAATTTAAAATTGTGGATAAGTGTATTTTAAAATGAATTTAAAAAGCATTAATAAATCTAAAACTGTGGGTAATTCTATTTAATTAAAGTTTTATGACCAGCATGTTGCTTAAAAATTAATGAAATAAAATCAATGGAATATCTTTAAATAATTGATTTTAATTAAATAAAAATCCCTGCATGTGCAGGGATGATTGTTTTTTACTTTTGAAGCGAAGTCGTTACTGAGGACTAAGCTTTGCTATAAATATTCGCTTGTAGCCAAACGTTACCACGAATAAATTGACCAATTTGAAAATCTTTAAAATTCGCATCACGGGTGGCAATACGCATCAATACTGCAGGCTGGTTTTCCTCATGAATGAGCGTAACATCATAGAGCGTATAGCTTTGTTGCATAAATTGCATTTCAGTTTTACCTACAATACTGCCTTGGAACCATGCTTCATCTTCTTGACCGAGTGTTTCGCCGTATAGGTAAGCAACCATTTTAGAAAAGTTAACAGTAACAGGCGCTTTGTCATCTTCAGATTGAGGCTCCCAAGCATCGAGCAAGTCTTGTAAGTTTTCTGGCGCCACACCATTATGCTGTGCCAAAATGTCATTTAAAGCACGGTGATGTTTAATTGAAGCAGGATCATCAACCACCAATTGCTCTTGTTCAGCAACGGCTTCTAATTGATATGCCCATGCATTTAACTGTACTGCATAATTTTGTGCTTTGTCATAGTGTGCAGAATTTACGCTATATAAATTATCAAAAGCATAGACCACGCTATTGCCACCAACATTGAGTTGTAAGACCGCTTGTGTGTTGGTTGTGCAACGAATAATCCGTTCGACTTTGGCCGTAACTTTATACGGGCTATCAAAGCATGGAAATGCGGTTTTTACTGCTTTGGGTTTATTGTTTTCTACAGCAATCACTTGGGAGAGTTGCACAGATGCTTTATTTGGCCCTTGAATGAGCCATGTCGTCGCATCCATATCACATTCAGCAGTACAAAGCCCCATAGGCATAATGGGTTGATCAAGCGCTTGGCCTAACCATTTTGGTACGTCTGAGGCAGGTTGATCTGTCAGCAGGGACCAATGTTCAATATGACTACCGAAGTTTTGGTCTTCAATGGTGATAATTTCTGGTCTATTTTGATTTTTCATATACACAATTGATGCTGGGTTGTTATCTATATATTAAATCGAGGGTTATTTTCAATTTTCAAGTCAAGACATGAAAAAATCGCAATGAAATAGTGCAATTTTTTAAGAATATGCCAAAAAACCTCTCAACTATGGCCCAATGGATTGGCAATAACTGCCATTTTGTAGATTCTTTCATTCATTTTATATATGTAAATAAGTAGATTGATTTGAATTCTATGTGGTAAATCGTAGAGCTTTGGCATCGAGTTGTCATGCTTCTTTGCTACACTAGCCCTTTGTATTTTGTGTTGGAAGCATTTTTTGTTGCCATTTAAACTTTGGGTAGATGCCGATGCATTACCTCGCATTCTTAGAGATGTCATTATTCGCGCATCAGACCGTTATCAACTCGAAGTCACTTTTGTTGCCAATCAAAACGTGGGCATTACACCATCGGTACGGATTAATTCTATTCAGGTCATGAGTGGTGCGGATGCGGCCGATAAAGAAATTATCGATCGGATGAAAGAAAACGATATTGTGATGACGCAAGATATTCCACTGGCAGCGCAAGTGATTGAAAAAGGTGGGATTGCTATTCATCCACGTGGTGAAATTTACACAATAGCCAATGTGAAAGCCCGCCTTCATCTACGTGATTTTATGGACACCTTACGTGGTGCAGGGGTGCAAACAGGTGGGCCACCACCGATTTCAGAGCGAGATAAGCGTGAGTTTTCAAGTAGTTTAGACCAGACCATTATGAAACAAAAGCGTAAGACCTCGGTATAAGCCCCATGCCTTCAAAACTCAATCTCATGTCCACCTATGTGCTATTGATCATCATTTGGGCCACAACGCCCTTGGCGATTGTATGGAGTGTGGAAGATATCAACCTATATTGGGCTTTAGCACTACGTTTTTTCTTAGCTTTGCCTTTAGCTGGTGTGTTATTGCTCCTTATGCGCCAAGCATTGCCTTATGACGCACAGTCCATACATAGTTATATTGCTGGTTCATGTAGTTTTATTGGCTCGCAAATTTTTACGTATATGGCAACCAGTTATTTAAGCTCAGGCATTATTGCCTTAATGTTTGGTTTAGCTCCCATTATTACTGGGTTGATTGGTCATTTTGTTTTTCGTATGCATTTGCATCGTCTGCAATGGTTAGGTATGTGTATTGCAGTATGTGGCCTTGGAATTATCTGTATGGGTGGTAGTGGTCAGCATGTACAGCCTATAGGTATATTACTCATGCTTATGAGTGTGCTGATTTATTGTGCATCTATATTTTGGGTAAAAAAAGTCAATGCGCCTCTGAATCCAATAGCCCAAGCAACGGGCTCTATTTTAATTTCTTCGCTCATTGCATTATGTATGGTGCCTTTTATTTGGGTAGATTTACCCACCCAGATGCCTTCCACTAAGTCAGTGTTGGCCTTGTTATATGCTGTGATTATGGCGTCGCTGATTGCAATGTTCTGCTATTTTAAATTGGTGCAAAATATTAAAGCGACGACATTGTCTTTAACCACAGTGATGACGCCCATGTTAGCGATTGTGGTGGGGGCAGTATTCAACCATGAAAAATTAACATTGTTGGTATTGTGCGGTACTGCAGTTTTACTTTTTGGGTTATGTGTTTATTTTTATAAAGATTTTAGGGCGAATCGAACGCTCGCCCACAACCTGAAAAAATAAAGACCTCAGTTTTTACTTTGTGTGAGTTCTACACATTCTGCAATTTTTACACGGTCTTGCGGGTGTAAAGTAATAAAGTATGCACCCGTACGATATTTTCCATTTTCTTCCTGACGGCTATAAACTACATGCGCTGTCGCTGCAATATGAAAGAAATTTTCAGGATGACTAAGCGTCATGTGTAAATAGGTGCCTTCCATGATTGGACGGTCGCTAAAAAAGCTTAAACCTGTTTCTGAAAAATTCACATGCTCAGGTACTGGTAACATGCTTTGTACAATTGCGTCGTATAAAGAGCCCGTAATCAGGTTTAACTTTTGGTTGAATAAGGATAATATTCGAGAAATTTGTTGATCTTTTTCAGCTAATTGTTCTAATTCGTAGTTGAGCGCATGATCAAATTGATCTAACTCTGCAAGTAGTAGAAAATAGCGCGGCAAGATAAAATTAGGATCGTAAGGATCATTTAGCGCAACCTCATCAGAAATGATCTGATAGTTAATGCGCAAGGCAGCATCGATACGAGACATTACGCGACGTTCCGTTAAACCGCTTTGATGCTGTACATTTTCCATAATTAAATTACCTCGGACTAGATGGTTATGTTTAAACCGATCTCGCTATATATTGGGTTGAGGTACACTCGCGCACGGCGCAGTAACCACTTCATTTCTTTTATTGCTTTGGTTTCTATGATCGGCCTCACGTTAGGTGTGGCTGTGCTCATTACGGTCCTTTCCGTAATGAATGGGTTTGACCGTGAGTTGAAAAACCGTGTTTTGGGAATGATACCTCAAGCCACTGTTTCATCAACACAAATTTTAACAAATTGGCCCGATCTTGCAAAGAAAATTGAGCATCATTCCCATGTTCAAGGTGTTGCACCTTTTACACAATTGCAGGGAATGCTGACAGCACAAGGCCAAGTTGCTGGTATTATGGTCAATGGTATTGAACCAAAGTATGAGAAAAAAGTCTCAATTATCCAAGATCACATGATCGCTGGTAGCCTAGATAACCTTAAACAAGGTGAGTTTGGTATTGTGCTGGGTAAGCAAATGACTGACGCTTTAGGTTTGGGCTTAAATGATAGTATTACCTTGGTATTGCCTGAAGCAACGCCGTCGCCTGCAGGGGTTGTACCTCGCTTTAAGCGTTTTAAAGTGGTGGGGATTTTTAGTATTGGTGCAGAAGTCGATTCTATGATGGGCTATATTGCCTTAAATGACGCATCTACTTTATTGCGCTTACCAGATGGTGCGCAAGGCATACGAATGAAGTTGGACGACATTTTTATGGCGCCACAAGTTTCACAAGAAATTGTGCGTGAGTTACCTGCAAACTTCTATGCTTCGGATTGGACGTATACCCACGGGAATTTGTTTAGTGCGATTCAAATGGAAAAAGCCATGGTCAGTCTGCTTTTGTTCCTAATAGTCTTGGTTGCTGCGTTTAATATTGTTTCTTCTTTGGTGATGGTTGTTACGGATAAAAAATCAGATATTGCAATTTTACGTACCTTAGGTGCTTCACCGCGGACAATTACACGAATCTTTATGGTTCAAGGCACCATTATTGGGGTGATTGGTACGGTGTCTGGTGCAATTTTGGGAATTATTGCAGCTTCAGGGATTAGTGGTTTTGTTGGTTGGTTAAATACAGCATTAGGCTTACACATGTTTGATGCCTACTTTATTAACTATTTACCATCATATTTAAGATGGCAAGATGTGTGTTTAATCGTGGTGTTGTCATTGTTGTTGAGTTTCTTGGCAACGATTTACCCTGCAATGCGTGCAGCTAAAATTCAACCTGCGGAGGCATTGCGTTATGAGTAATGTAGTTTTAGATGCGCAAAATATCAGTAAGTCATTTACCGATGGTAAAACAACTGTTGATGTGATTCGTAATTTGTCGCTTCAGGTTAAAACAGGCGAGTTTATTTCGATTGTGGGTTCGAGTGGCTCAGGTAAAAGTACATTGCTTCATGTTTTGGGTGGCCTAGATCGCCCAACAACGGGGCAGGTATTTGTACAGGGACGCCGTTTTGACAATTTGGGTGAGGCTGAGCGCGGTTATATCCGTAATGAGCATTTAGGCTTTGTTTATCAATTTCATCATTTATTGCCTGAATTTAGCGCTTTAGAAAATGTAGCGATGCCATTGATGCTTCGCAAAGGGACAAATTTTAAAGAAGTAAACCAACAAGCTGAGTATTTGCTTGAACGTGTGGGATTGTCTCATCGTTTAACCCATAAACCAGGCGAATTATCAGGTGGTGAGCGTCAGCGTGTGGCTTTGGCTCGCGCTTTAGTGACTAAACCCAAACTGATGATGGCAGATGAGCCAACGGGTAACCTTGACCGTAAAACTGCGGTGAAAATTTTTGAGTTACTTTCGGAGTTACGTCAAGAATTTAATATGGCGATGCTGATTGTGACGCATGACGAGCAATTGGCAAAATCCGCAGATGCTGTTTTGCACATGCAAGATGGTGTTTGGGTCGATCACTGAGTATCATTTGAGTGCTTGGTCTATAAGCATATTATTGGAATATTCCGCTATGAATTGAAGCTCACCTCGGTGGGCTTTATTATTGCCAGCAATCATAAAATATTAGAATAAAAAATATGTTGCTTTGTTTTTGCTTGGGCTGGATTTTTGGCACAGCGTGGATGGGAACAACAGGATTTGATGCGCAGATGAGCACAGTATTGGCTTTACTGAGCTTTGTATTCATTATCATCAGTAGTAAATTTATTGCTCAAAAAGGCATTGTATTCAAAACATTAAGTACGGCATTGATTTTGTGTTTAGGTGCTTATTTGGGCTTTGCGTACGCCAATCAACAACTTAAGCAACGGTTACATTACACAGTACATCAGCCTGAAAATACCAGCATATTGGTTTATGTGCATGCTTTAAATCAATATAGTGAACACAGTATTCAACAACGCGTTATGGTGTTAAATGCCGCTCGGCAACCTTTGCAGTATTTACTTTATTTGCCTAAAACCAAGACGGTTTCATCTTCAGATTTAGAGTTGGAATTAGGTCATTATTATCAACTCGAAGGCCAGTTAAAGCCTGCGCACACTTATGCAACTGCTGGTGTATTTGATCAAGAACAATGGTTACTCCAGCAAAATATTCAGGCCACTTTTAGAGTTAAACGTGCCATAGCGCTAAATGAAGCTCAAATTAAAGCATTGGGTTATAGCGATATTTTGTATCAACAGCAAAAGTTAATCCCTCAGTTTCGTCTGTGGACTGAAAAACAAAGGCTGGCGTTTAGAGTCAAAATCTTTCATTTGCCCTTAGCACATAAAGGATTGTTACTGGCCTTATTAACAGGAGATAAAAGCTTATTAGATGAAGCGACCGTAGATCAATTTCAACGTTTTGGCATCAGTCATTTGTTGGCCATATCTGGGCCCCATGTCTTAATTTTTGCCATGTTGATCTGTTGGATCATCACGCGTTGCATACGCAAATTTGCACCGCGGTTGTATTTAAAAATACCACGCCAATTTATTTTAATTTGGCCATTTATGGGCTGTGTATTTGTGTACTGTGCTTTTGTGGGTTTTGAAATTCCTGCAATGCGAACTTTTATTATGACGGTCGTTGCCAGTGGCATGTTGGTTTTACGCTTAAGAGTCTATGCCCTTAAGTTATTGGTTTATAGTGCAACGCTTTTATTGTTATTTGATCCTTTTAGTATTTTATCGGCAGCGTTTTGGTTGTCTTATGGCGCATGTTTTATTTTACTCAGAATTTATCAAACACTTTGGCTACAACAGCAATCGCTTGAAGCCAATACGGCTTGGTGGGTCAAACTGCGCTTATCCCTTCATGTGCTGATCACATCACAATGGAAAATTTTTATAGCACTTTTTCCCATGATGGCACTGTTTTTTAAGCAGGTGGCTTGGATTGCACCTTTAAGTAATTTATTGGCAATTCCAAGCTTAGGTTTGGTGGTTGTACCTTTAGATGTGCTGGCGGCGTTCGTTAATTTTTTTGCGCCGGGCATTGCATCGGTGATTTTTCAATTCAATGATTTTTGTCTAACGCTACTTTTGAGCCTATTGAATGTAATTGACCATGTATTTAATCCACAATTATTAAATATTACTTTTAATCCTGCGACGATTTTACTTCTGAGCCTATGTATTTTTATTTTTTATCTTCCAGATGGCATTGTACCGAAAGCGTGGTTGTTATTAGGTTTAGTTGCGATTTGCTTGAAGTCCTATACACCGCAACCTTTTCAACTCACGGTATTAGATGTAGGGCAAGGTCAGTCTATTTTGGTGCGTGAAGGTCGGCACAGCATGATGGTCGATACAGGTGGTTATTATGATGAGCAGAAATTTAGTATTGGTAAGAATATTATTTTGCCTTTTCTGTCGAGGCAAGGACTATCAAGCATAGATCAATTGGTGTTGACGCATTTAGATCAAGATCATAGTGGGGCCTATTTTTCTATACAAGATCAACTGGCAATTAAAAGCTTATATGCCAGTGAGCATGTAGCTGTGCCTAATGCAACACAATTTGAATACTGTCAACAGGGACAAGTTTGGCAATGGGAAAATGTACAGATAGAAGTCCTTTCACCCAATAATATACAAGCGGTGAGAGCAGGGGCTGAGCGTAATGAAAACTCATGTGTGCTGTACATTCGAATGAACCATGCAATGCCTTATCAATCCTATTTATTGATGGGGGATGCAGGCTGGCAAACGGAATATGAGTTATTAAAAGCTTATCCAAATTTACAAGTCGATGTGTTGGTCTTGGGCCATCATGGCAGTCGACACAGTTCATCATTTGATTTTTTACAGCACTATCAGCCTAAATTGGCTATTGCATCGGCTGGAAAGTGGAACCGCTATGGACACCCGAGTAAAGAAACTCTGGCAAGACTGAAGGCTTTAAATATCCCGCTGTTGAGTACAGCCGAAAAAGGCAGTATAGAATTTAAAGCCAAAGATGGTCGAATACAGCTCATCGCATTTCGAGATCAATGGCAATGGTTAAATCATTGAGCTCGAAATTTGTTGAAGTGTTATGCCTTTACGGTATTTTGCGCAGTGTAATCCACGTGTTTTAAGTGTGCAGTCTCTGAACGCAATGTTTGCACAATTTCAATCGCTTGTTCAGGTGCTATGTTATAAATATCTTCTAAAGCAGGATTGGCCTTAAAGCGTTTATAACTCCAATGATAATGTTCTGGATAACGGCGAATCAGATTTTCTAGAGCTGAGAAAATTACACCTGAGCCATCATTTGCCGTACCTTCATAAATACGTGAATCTAATTTTTCGATGTGTATATCAAAAAGCCCATCTTCATTACGCATTGCATAGACAAATAAAGCACCACATTTGGTTTTTTGAATCAGTTTAGCACTCAGATTGCTGGTTGCCAGGGGTAAACCAAAATACTCAATCATGTCACCGCCAACATTAGGGGTATGATCAGGTAATATGACGGTCATACCGCCTTGTTTGAGCGCTTTGAAAATTTGGCGCACACCAGATTCATCTGTAGGGACAAGTGTGGCTTGCTCTCGGCTACGTGCATTACGCACAAACTGGTCCGCAGTTTCATTTTTGACGGGTTTGTACATGATGGTCATTTTGCTGTGTTGGGCAAACCAAGCGTTCATTACTTCCCAAGTACCAAAATGTGGGACCACCAAAACTAAGCCTTTATTTTCAGCTAAAGTTTCGTGAAAAAACTCTTCGCCATATACTTTATTTATACGCGCTAAATTTTTCTCAGCAGATGAACCCCAAATGCTAAAAAATTCAAAATATGAACTTAACTCATTACGAATCGCTTGTTCTGTAATTTTTTCACGTGTTGTCTGATCGAGTTCTGGCAGTGCAATATTTAAATTTAAGCGAATTGTGGCAGAAGTCTTTGAAATTTTGAAAGTATTGACCAATGCCGCTAATCCACGAGCAAAAAAACGCGAGAACTGAATCGGCATACGACTGATAAAACTCAATGCACGGTGGGTGGCGTTATGAGGGCTTTGATCATTCATGTTTTATTGGATTATTTCAAAAGCAGAAAAATTAAATTAATTATAGGCGAAATTGCGTGGTATAGACAGTTTTCACCATTTACATGTATATAATGGGACAACATTATAATTGAATATTGGATTTTTTATGTCCGATTGGCCACCAAAGCCTGAAAGTGAAATTCAGAAGACAACATCAACAAATAACGTCCATCAGCCAACTGGCAATGAATGGAAAATCTTAGAAAAAGCGGTTTTAGCGTCAGTTGAAGAGCAACGTCGCACACGTCGCTGGGGGATTTTCTTTAAATTTTTGACCTTTGCTTACATCCTTTTTGTATTGGTTGCTTTAGGTAAGGGCTGTAGCACTGCTAGTTCAACATCAAGTGATGTAGCAGCTTCAAGTTCACACATTGCAGTTGTGGATATTGTTGGAACGATTGCAGCGGATAAACAAAGTGTAAATAGCACAGATACCATTCGTTCATTAAAGCGTGCTTTTGAAAATAAACAGAGCAAAGCTGTGGTGTTAAATATTAACTCACCAGGTGGTTCACCTGTTCAATCTGACGAAATTTGGCAAGAAATTCAGTATTTAAAACAACAGCACAAAGATAAAAAACTTTATGCTGTGATTGGTGATACTGGTGCTTCTGGTGCATATTATATTGCTTCGGCAGCAGATGAAATTATTGTAAACCCATCAAGTTTAGTTGGCTCAATTGGTGTGATTATGCCAAATTATGGCGTCAATCAATTGATGCAAAAGTTAGGTGTAGAAGATCGCACCATGACTTCGGGTGAAAACAAAGCCTTACTGTCGATGACTCAACCTGTAGATCCTGCACAAAAAGCACATGTACAAGGTGTATTGGATAATGTCCATGACCACTTTATTAATGCGGTTAAACAAGGTCGTGGTAAAAAACTAAAATCTACAGATCCTGCGATTTTCTCTGGTTTATTCTGGACTGGTGAACAAGCAGTCAAATTGGGTATTGCAGACCGAACTGGCAGTATTCAAAGTTTAAAACGTGAATTAAAAACTGATAAAACTGTGAATTATACTGTTGAATATAGCCCATTCGATTCAATTTTAGGTCATATGGGGGCTTCATTTGGACAAGGTTTTGCAACGTCTCTAAGTCAGCAAGTACAGACTGAAGGTAGTGCAAAATTACAATGAAGCCGATTATTCATTTTGCACATGCCAATGGTGTACCTGCACAAGTGTACACCAAGTTTTTTCAAGCACTTGAAGATGACTTTGACGTGATTTATGTGCCACTTATTGGCCCAGATCGCCGTTATCCTATTGATAATCATTGGCAGGGTCTGACACAACAACTGATTGATAGTATTGTAAGACAAGCCAAAGGGCGCCCAGTCATTGGTCTTGGTCACTCTTTAGGTGCGGTACTAACTTTTAAAGCAGCGCAGCAACGTCCAGAATTGTTTTCACAACTTATTTTGATGGATCCGCCATTTGTGACTGGCACTGCATCATTCATGTTACATGTAGTGAAAACTTTGAAGCTTAAAATGTTGGATAAGTTGTCACCTGCAGGACTGTCAAAAAATCGTCGTGATCATTGGGAATCTCGTGAGCAAGCATTTACATCTTTAGTGACGAAAGGCTTTTATAAAGATTTCGATCCAGAGTGTTTTCAACACTATATTGACTATGCTCTGACTGAAGACCATATTCGCGGTGGTGTAGAACTGACCATTAGCAAATATGATGAAGTCAAAATGTTCAACACGAATCCGTCTTGGTATTGGCTACCACAGTCAAAGACCAAAGTTCCTGCACAGTTGCTGGTGCCTAAAGGCAGTCCGTTTTTGCAACATAAGTTCCCGCAACAGGTGAGCAAAAAATTTGACATACCACTACGTATGACCGAAGGCGGGCACATGTTTCCATTAGAGCAACCTGTCGAAGTTGCGAATTTGCTTAAGCAGTTGCTTGCAACAAAAAATTAGCAGAACTAAGGTTCAGCACAATAAAAAACGCATCCTAGGATGCGTTTTTTTATATCTGATATACGGCTTAAAATTTGCAGAATTGAACTGCTTCAGTCATTGGATGACCACGGAACAGTACACCATTTTCAGTGTGTTGAATGGTGCCAGTGCAAATCCATTCAGCTACTTGTGGGTAAATGATGTGTTCTAAAACATGTACGCGGTTTGCTAAGCTGTCAGCAGTATCATGCGTATTCACTTTAAGCACCGCTTGTGCAAGCGCTTGGCCAGCATCGAGTTCTGCAGTCACGTAATGAACTGTACAACCATGTAGGGCATCACCTGTATTGAGTACACGTTGATGCGTATGCATGCCTTTGTAATGAGGCAATAGAGAAGGGTGAATGTTGATCATTTTCCCTTCCCAAGCATGCACAAATTTGGCACTTAAAATCCGCATGAAGCCTGCAAGAATGACTAAATCAACATCCCAGTCGAGTAGTTGCTGATGCATCACATCATCAAAGGCTTCACGATTTGGAAATTGTTTATGCTCAATCACTGCAGTTGCAATGTTTGCATTTTTTGCACGTTGTAGTGCAAATGCTTCAGGTTTATTTGAAATGACTCCAACAATTTGCCCAGATAGATTTGCATCGATTAAGGCTTGAAGGTTAGAGCCACTTCCTGAAACAAGAACAGCAATTTTAATCATTGGAAGTGCTTATGCAAAAATCACACGGATTTTTTCGTCAGCGCCTTCAATAGATTCAGCATTGTCTGCAATATGACCCATTGCGAATGCTTTTTCGCCAAGACTATTGAGCAATTCAACTGTTTTTTCTGCATCTGCAGCATCAACAACCAATACCATACCTACGCCACAGTTAAATGTGCGGTACATTTCAAATTGTTCAACACCACCTTCTTTTTGAAGAAGTTTGAACAATTCTGGCCATTCCCAAGATGCTTCATTGACTACAGCTTGAGCACCATTTGGAAGTACGCGAGGTAGGTTACCTGGTAAACCGCCACCTGTGATGTGCGCCATTGCGTGTACATCAACTTCTTTTAATAACTGAAGAATTGGTTTGACATAAATGCGTGTTGGTTCCATCGCTGTATCAGCAAGTGGACGACCATCAACGATTTGAGTCATATCAACGTTTTTCACATCTAAAATTTTACGAAGAAGTGAATAACCGTTTGAGTGCGCGCCACTTGATGCAACACCAACTAAAACGTCACCCGCTTTAACTTTAGAGCCATCAATAATTTTGCTTTGCTCAACTACACCTACGCAGAAGCCTGCAAGGTCATAATCTTCACCTTCATACATGCCTGGCATTTCAGCAGTTTCGCCACCTACAAGCGCACAGCCTGCAAGTTCACAACCTGCGCCAATACCTGTTACGACATTAGCCGCAACGTCTACATTTAAGTGACCTGTTGCATAGTAATCGAGGAAGAATAATGGTTCAGCACCACAAACCAAAAGATCGTTTACGCACATTGCAACCAAATCTTGACCAATTGTGTCATGACGGTTCAAATTCAATGCTAAACGTAATTTAGTACCAACACCATCTGTGCCGGATACGAGGACAGGTTCTTCATAACCTTTAGGAATTTTACAAAGTGCGCCAAAGCCACCTAGACCGCCCATTACTTCAGGACGTTTTGTGCGCTTAGCGACTGATTTGATACGATCGACTAACGCGTCGCCCGCTTCAATGTCGACACCTGCATCTTTGTAGCTTAAACCAGTGTTTGGGGTAGAAGTTGAGTTGCTCATAATGAAGTCTCCGCATTCGCGCGGCGATTATAACCTGAATAAACGAAACTCTTATGTTATTTATGCGCTAAAATGCTATCTTTATTAAAATATTTCTCTTTTATAACGATTACACTGACATAAAGGTGAGTTTTATGGGCGATCGCACCTTGCGCCGCATTTTTATTCTGGCTGGCATTGCACTTATTCTTTGGGTTATTTATTTACTCAAACCTGTGGTGATTCCTTTTGTAGGTGCTTTTTTAATCGCCTATTTGTTTAGTCCTTTGGTGAATAAACTACATCGAATTGGCTTACCTCGCTGGATATCAATCAGCGTAGTATTTGTCGGTATTGGTGTCGCATTAACGATTGCCATTTGGTACTTGGTACCTCTCATTTGGCAACAATTAATGTATGCAAAAACAAATATTCCTGCAAATATTCATTGGATTAATTATACCTTTCTGCCATGGCTGTCTCATACATTTAATCTTGTGCCAATGGAAATTGACACCGAGCAGATGTCGGCGGCAATCATGGAATATATCCAAACAAATTATAGTGCAGACAGCATTCAAGCGATGTTGATGAAGGTTGCACAGTCTGGTCTGAACTTTATCCAAATTGGCGGTACGGTTGTACTTATTCCAGTGATTGCTTTTTATTTTTTACTGGATTGGGAGCCGATGCTTGAGCGTATGCGTCGTTTAATTCCTCGCCAATATGAAGCTAGCACCATGACAATTGTAGGTGAATGTCACAGTGTATTAGGTGCATTTGTAAAAGGTCAGTTCTTGGTGATGTTTTTGCTTGGCGTGGTATATGCAGTCGGGCTACAAGTTATTGGTTTGGAAGTCGGTTTAATTATCGGCATGATTGCAGGCCTAGCCAGTATTATTCCTTACTTAGGTTTTGCGGTAGGTATTATTGCTGCTGTCATTGCAACTTTCTTCCAATTTGGTATGGATTGGATGCAGTTGGTACTGGTGCTGGTTGTATTTTTAATTGGTCAGGCTGTAGAAGGCTATATTCTACAACCTTTCCTTTTAGGCGATAAAATTGGGTTATCACCTGTTGCAGTAGTTTTTGCTGTTTTGGCTGGTGCACAGTTGGCTGGTTTCTTGGGCATGTTGATTGCATTACCTGTTGCTGCGGTTATTGTGGTGTTATTGCGCCATGCGCATGAGACTTATGAACGTAGTACAATATATGTTGGTGCAAACGCACATGTGAATACTCATGGTGCAGGTTCAATTAGCATTGAAACCGAACAAGCCAATATTGATATTGAATTGAAAGACAGCGCGCTAAATACACTGCAAGACGCTGAAAATTCGAGTAAGATTGAAAAACCAGAAAATAAAGATAGATAAGGCCTGCTTAATAAATGCGTCAATTGCAATTAGATATAGAACCCCAACTTGATGCCCGAATCAGTGATTTTTCAGGGCCGAGCTGGGGGCATGTCATTGATGCGGTTCGACAGCTACATGCAGGTCTCATGAATCGCTTTTATGTTTATGGGGGAGCAGGGTCTGGAAAGAGCCATTTACTCTCGGCGATTTGCGATTCATATCTGGAAATTGGTAAAACCGCGATACAAGTTTCGTTGTTAGAACTGTTAGATGCCCCGACAGAAGCGATTACATCGCTCGATCGTTATGATCTGGTGGCACTAGATGACATTGAAGCGATTAGCGGTGTACCACATTGGCAAAAAGCAGTATTTCATTTAATCAATTATAATAATGAAGGCGGTGGGCAGTTGGTGTTTTCATCCCGCTTTGCACCCATTGAGCTCAAACTAGAATTACCTGATTTACAGTCGCGTTTAACACAAGCGGTGAGTGTAAAGGTGCCAAATGGTAGTTTATATGCAGATCGACAGGCTTTGGTCACTTCAGTGTTGAACCGTCGAGGAATACATATTGACCCGCAAATCATAGATTATTTACTTTTACATGGCCCGCATCAAACCTCGGTATTATTACAAACGCTTGAGCAGTTAATTCAACTACTTAAAGGTGAAAAGCTGAAAATTAGCCATGCAAATTTACGTCAAATTTATGCACTGATTGATGAATACCGTTAATCGATAAAAAACTTGAGTAATTGCTCTAGCTGTGACAAAGTACACAAAAATAGTATGTAGCTGTCAGGAACGAACAGCGAAATATAAAAAGATAAAAAAAAATCAAGGAGAATGTGATGCTCAAACGGAGCATAGTCATGGGTTTACTGTGTTTTGCAGGGCACGCCTATAGTGCTGAAATTGCAGTAACAACGACTGATGATAATGATGTAGATGATAGTGTTTGTTCTCTACGTGAAGCAATTCAATATATTAATGCAGGCATGCCAAAAGAAGGCTATCACGGCTGTGGTGGCGAGAGTGCCGTCTCAATTATTTTGCTTGAAAAACAAGCAACATATAAATTAAAAAGCCGTATTGATATAAAAGCAGGTTTGACCCTTAAAACCACCTATGATAGTACTGAAAATCAATCAGTCGCGGTTGGCTTAAACAATGCCACGATTCAAATGGATGGCCAAGATCAAATTTTCCATATTGATGATGGCAATAAAGCTTTGATTACAGTCAACTTCCAAGAAGTTTCTTTTCAAGGTTGTGGAAACAGTGCTTGTGCAAGTTTAGGCGGTATTATTTATAATAATGAGAAATTAACACTGCAAAGTAGTGCATTAAAAGGTGGCCGTGCAGATAAAGGCGGTGCTATTTATAATGT
Organism: Acinetobacter sp. WCHAc060006; assembly: GCF_004209135.1. NCBI lineage: Bacteria > Pseudomonadati > Pseudomonadota > Gammaproteobacteria > Moraxellales > Moraxellaceae > Acinetobacter > Acinetobacter sp. WCHAc060006. Next base: position 76,221 of record NZ_SGSS01000013.1, read on the forward strand.
TGGTTTTTCAAGTGAAAGTGCCTCTTTAGGCAGCGTCGTTCAAACTTATAATGTGCTCTTCGAAAATAACCAAGCCAATAACGGAGCGGCGATTTATAGTGTTGCGCCAAATTTCTGGATCGCTTCTTCTGTATTTAAAGGAAATACGGGCGATGTGACGATTTATACCGAAAATCCATTGGCGAATGCAAGTTCATTAGTTTTTCCAGCACGTGATCATTTAATTACCAATTCAACATTTTTTAAAAATTCAGGTTTTGCACTGAATCTTAAAGATGGCATTGGTTTAAATAACCTCACTATTATTAAAAATGGTGGTGGTGTTTTGCTAGATGTTCAAGACGGACAGGGATATCTTGCAAATAGTATCTTGTTGGGCAATGGTACTGCCAGTGGCTCAATGAACTGTAAAGTTGTAGATCAAAGTACCGATAAAAGCGTTATTTATAACAACTTACTGACTGCTGAATGTCCAACGGCGGCTGTTGAAAATAATAATACGGTATGGGCAAAAAATGATTTAATTGCGGGTGAAGACGAAGGTGTTTGTAAGAATCTAAATGATGATACAACTTCATTATTGTGTCCATATAGCGTTCCTAACAATGCATTTTTGGGTTATTTGCGTCCACGTATTTTAGTGAGCTTTGCCGATATTTTTTCTGGCCCTATCTTGAATAAAGGCCAAACTGAAGCGAATGGAAATAAGCAATTCGTAGCGTGTGAAAGTACGGACCAGCGTGATAAGAGTCGTGAAACAAATAATTTGTGGTGCGACCGTGGTGCAATTGAAATTATTGTTCCAACCAGTATTCCACGTATTGGTGATGACATTAAACCAGGCCAAACCGCTAAATTTAATATCCTTCAATACTTGGGGGATAGCGATTTAATTCCAAAAGAACAATGTGATGCTGTTGTTGGTAAAAACCCAACAGGTGCAGCTTGGCAAGATGGATGCTTAGTCATCAAACAGACTCAAACGGTATCTAAAGGAAAAACAACGCTCAATTTGAATGGCGATTTAGAATATATTCCAAATGGTGCTTGGCATGGCGCTGATATTTTTGAGCTTCAAGTCGTAACGTCTTCAACACGTTATAACCCAGCAAATAAGTATATTTCTGCGGAAGTCCGTATTTATCAAGAACCAGACAACGATATTGATAGTAAGTCTGTAAAAACCTCCGGTGGCGCATTTGGCCTTTATGGATTAATGGGCTTGTTTGGATTGATTGGTTTACGCCGTCTAAAAAAATAAGAAGGGAATTGCCATGAAAAATTATAAAAAAGGATTGTTAGCGCTCATGGTTCTTTCTGCGATGTCATTGATGGCAGCAGAAGAAAAAACCATTGAAGTCAACACATTTGAAGATGAGAATGGTGAAAACTTAGATAACTGTTCTTTACGTGAAGCCATTTTTGCGGCGCATAAAAATGCCGCGTTTGGTGGTTGTAGCGCAGGTGATACCAATTCTACACAAGCTGATGTTATTCAGTTGAAGGAAGGTACATACAAGTTGACTCGTGGAGAATTAAAGCCAGAGTCAGCAGTCGATATTCGAGGTGCGACACGCTATAACTACGATCAACGCAATGTGCTTACAGATGCTTATCCTGCTTATGAGGATTTAAAAACCTTTATTGTTGGAGATGGCACACATCGTATCTTCAATACAGCGCAAACTTTTGCCAATTTAGACTTGACCGATGTCGCATTGAAAAATGGTAAAGCTGATTTGGGGGGTGCAATTTTTTCTGGCGGTAATTTGTCTTTAAACCGAAGTGCAATTCTAGATTCAACTGCCGTACAGGCTGGTGGTGCAATCTATGCTTTGGCACAAAATGGTGAAAGAACTTTAACGATTAACAGTACATTATTACAAGGCAATAAAGCTACGAAAGGTAGCGTATTGGCCATGGATTGCGTCAGCAATATGAGTGATAGCAAGCCTGTTCTTAGCTTATTGCAAAGCAGTATTATTAAAAATGGCGCGACGGATAACCAAAGTATTTTAGACTTTTGTGGAAATGTCTCTGCTACGATATCGACCAATACCATTGCGCAAAATATTGCAAATCCAAACAATGGTAGCGTGATTAAGGCGATATCAGAAGGAAATAACTTATTAAGTCAGTACTCAAATATCGTTCTTGCGAATAATACTATTGTAGAAAATGATGCATATACGGGTCTGTATTATGACAAAAATGGTACTAAGCAATTAGGCTTTAATGTCTTTGCATATAATGGTAAAAATATTGCTAACTCTAAATCATGTCGTTTTATAAATAATGCAAAACCTGATGATGAATTAAGCTTCATTGCTTTTAACAATGCTTTAGAACTGAGCGCATCAAAATGTGATTTACCAAAGTCTGCATTAGATGAAGCAGTAGATGACTATAAAAATGTCGATGTCAGTAATACAGCGATGTCGAATATTTTGTCGAATTTAATGCCAGCATCTGCATATAACGTTTTCTTACCATTGTATTATCCTAAGCGATATTCAACGGGCTATGACTTATTTGATGTCTCTTCTATTAACTGTAATACCTTTAGTACCGTTTCAGCGGATCAGCGGGGTATTCAGCGTGTTATTGATGCGACGTTATTGTTAACACCGGATCAACGTAACCTGTGTGAAATTGGTTCAGTTGAAGTAATGAACTTAACCGCTGCAGATGTACAAGACTTAAAAAATACATCTTTGGTGACCTTGGTTGATAGCTATGAAAAAATTGTTGATCAACTGAAAAAAGACATTGAAGATCCAAACTTTAAACAATACAAAATTGCGAACCAAGATGATTTATCTGAAATGGAGCCATATTTAAATAGCTTAAAAGCGAATTTGAAATATCGCGCGATTTATTTCGATCCATTCAAGTTGGCATTGGCAAGTGAAAAATCAACGGATGCTTCAGGGAATCAAATTGTTAAACGCTTGGATGCAGATCATTATAACGTCAGTGTTAAAACACTTGGCTTAGGCACAGATCTATTGATAAATAATGGTGTGCCTACGGTTGTTAATACTGGTGCTGATTCTGATTTGATTTGTGAGTGGAATGCTGGTTTAAAACAAATTGTTTTATACCGTAGTAGTGGTGCGGTGAGTGCTCCAGGTGTAATTGGTTATTGCACATATACGCTAACGGATAAAGAAAATCCAACAGTTACATCTTCAGGCATTTTAAAGTCTACATTTAACAACATTGCGCCAGTGGCTGTATCTGATGAATATGCAATTGGCAGTAATAATAATTTAACAGTCAATGTAAATCCGTTGGAAAATGATCATGATCACGGTGATGGGCCTGAAAATACAGTACCTGCTGGTAAAAAAGTCTGGTTCCAAAATGCGTTAGGTCAGAACACAGCAATTAAATTTGACACGATTCCTGCAGGTTTAAACTTTAAAGCTGAATTTAGTGGGCCATGTCCTGAAGCTTATGCACGTGAGACATGCTATGGTGGCAATATTGAATTTTCTGTGAAAAATAATCTCAGTCAGTTTGATTATCCTGTGAAATATTCAGTATTTGATTCTGAAGGTACGGAATCAAATCAAGCTACCATTACACTTAAAAATGCAGCTAAAAACACCAATACTTCATCGAGTGGTGGTGGAGGCTCTATGGGCGTGTTGGGTGTATTTGCGTTAATGGGCTTAGCAGTATTCCGTCGTAAATCAAAAGCATAATCTGTAGTCTTGGTTAGCTATGTATTATTTTATGGCTAGCCCTTTATATAAAAAGCCAGTACTCATGTACTGGCTTTTTTGTACCTATTTGACAAAGTAGTTATGTTGAAGTTTTATCGCATTATTTAAAAGTAGTTTGTACTTACGGATTTAATGTTGCAATTTATGCAAAAATGCCAGCGATTATGCTGGCATTTTAATGAGCTTTTTAAGCTTGTCATGCATCATTAATGGCTAAGATTTTCAACCTTTAAATATTTATTGATGTATTCTTCGCGAATACTAGCACGGTCATCAGGTGCAGCACGTTGTAAGCGGTGAGCCAAGTCTTTACGTTCTTGAGTACTCATTTTTTGCCAAGTTTCGCGCATACGTTGCTTATCTGCATCAGGCAGCTGATTAAACCAATCCATACGTTGTTGTAAGTTGGTACTTTGCTCAGATGGAATTTCTTTCAATGACTGATAACGTTTAATCAGTGCCAGTTGTTCAGCATCAGACAAAGAGTCCCAGGTATCACTGACTTGAGTATTGGCATCTTTTGAAAAAATCCAAAAACGTTCAAAGCCCGCAAAGCTAGTTTGCAGGAAACTGAACGCACAAAATGCCAATGCTAACTTTTTAGCTACCATGAGAAGATTTATCCTCACCCAAAACCATTAACATTTCTAAATCTTCAACCATTTGAGGTGAAAGTTTAGGTGTAGAAATAACTTGAGTATCAGGTTTTTCATCCAAAGTGACTGAATTAGGTAATACAATAAAACCAGCAATAGCTGCGGCGAGTGCGAAGCTAGACATTTTCCATAAGCCATAACGAGATGTTTCTCGCTCATGGATTTGGTCAAGCACGTTATTCATCACTTGTGCTTTATGTTGATGTTGCTGTGCAAGCCGATCAAGCTTTTGGCTCACGTTTTTTACAAAATCATCTTGCTTCATTCGGATGACCCTCCCAAATTGGGATTTAAATGTGCTAATGAGGCGCGAAGGCCCTGAATTGCACGGTGATAATGCGTTTTAACACTGCCTTCGGTGCAATTCATAATTTCTGCAGTGGTATGCGTGTCAAAGCCTTCCCATGCGCGGAGCATAAATGCTTGTTGTTGACGCACAGGCAATTGAGCAATGGCTTCTTGAATTTCTTCTGCAGTCACTGCTTGAGTTAAAAAATCAGAGGGATTTGGGGTCGATTCGTCAACCACATCTTGTACTTCAAATTCGTCATCATCTAATGAAACTTTTCTGAAAAAAGAGAAGGGCTGTGCACGACGCGCTTCTTTACGACGCCAATCCTGTAATTTGTTATTTAAAATGGTGTAGAACAATGGATACCATTCTTCTGTGGATTTTTCTGCATAGGACTTATGTAATGAAATAAAGGCTTCTTGAACCAAGTCCATTGCAATACCTTGTTGACCTTGTGTTGCACTTTCGATCATGACAAGGGCGCGACCAGTCACTTCATGCATGAAGTTTTTTAGACGAGACTCAGCCGTGCTCTTAAGAACACTAGCTGGTGTACTGTCTGACTGTTTAGGCGCTAAATCCATAGAGATGGAAAATCCTGTCATTGGATACCCACCATTATTTCCAAATTCATACTACATATAACGTTGAAAATAATGGTTTGGTTGACAAAAATACTTGTTATTTTTCTAGTGTAATCTATTTTTTTAAATCGGCTAGCCGATTTAAAATAAAATAACGATTAAATACGTTGGCGAACCATTTCAAAGAAGCAAACAGAACCTGCGATTGCAACATTTAATGATTCTTGACCACCTGGTTGTGGGATGCTTACAGCTTTTGCATGCGCAAGTGCATATTCGCTTACGCCTTGACCTTCATTGCCTAAAACCCAAACGCTAGGCTGTTTTAAGTCTTGATCATATAAACTGGTTGAGCGGTGTGAGCTGGTCACATAAACTGGAATTTCAAAGCGTTCTAAAATATCTTCGAGTTGAATGTTTTCAAAGGTTTTAATTGAAAAATGAGCACCCATGCCTGCACGGAGCACGCGAGGCGACCAAAGTGATGCTGAACCTTTAGTACATACAACTTGCTGAATACCCGCAGCAGCAGCTGAACGTAACAAGGTGCCAACATTACCAGGATCTTGTACGTTTTCTAAAATAAGCGTGTCTAAATCAAATTGTAATGCTTGGCTAGAACTTGGCAGGTCAACAATCGCTAAGAAGGGCAAGGTTGTACCTAAAGTGCTGAGGTCTCGATACAAGCTTTCGGCAATGACAAAAACTGAGCCATCATATTCATCTAAAATATCGCAGATATCTGGATGTTCGAGGTACTTTTCTGTGGTGAAAATCGAGTTGATACGACGTTTTTGTTCAACCCACGCTAAACCAAGATGTGTACCTTCAAGTACGGTTTGACCTTGTTTTTTTCGGTAGCTACTTTGCTCAATTAAACCACGGAGGTGTTTAATTTTGGCATTATCTTTAGATTCTAAAAATACAATAGACATATTGGGGAGACTCAAAACCCATAGTACAAGGTACTATGGGTCTATAGAAAAATAAGGTTTTAGTTGTGGTAGCTTGTGACTAAATCAACTTCGTTTTTAGAACCGATAATGACAGGAACACGTTGGTGTAATTCAGTCGGTTGAATATCAAGAATACGTACGCGACCTGTAGTTGATGCGCCACCAGCTTGCTCCATAAGCATGCTCATTGGGTTCGCTTCATACATTAAACGTAAACGACCAGCTTTTTTCGGATCTTTTAAGTCGTATGGGTACATGAAGATACCGCTACGGCATAAGATGCGGTGAATATCGCCAACCATGCATGCAACCCAACGCATGTTGAAGTCTTTTTCACGTGGGCCAGTTTTACCTGCAAGTAGTTCATCGATATAACGTTGTACAGGTGCTTCCCAATGACGTGCATTTGATGCATTGATTGCATATTCTTTGGTATCTGCGGCTACTTGAATTGCATCAGCAGTTAATAAAAATTCTTTAGTTTCTGGATCAAAAGTAAAGAATACAACACCAGCGCCGACTGTTAATGCCATCATGGTCGATGGACCATAGAGGACATAACCTGCAGCTGCTTGCTCACGGCCTGCTTGCATAAAGTCTTCAGCTTGCGTTACCGCATTTTTAGCTGGCAAAATTGAAAAAATTGTACCTACACACATATTGATATCGATGTTGCTTGAACCATCAAGTGGGTCAAATAACACAAGGTAATCACCATTTTCTTGTGCTGGTGTAAACTCATCAAGTTCTTCAGAAGCTAAGCCGCCAACATGTGGATGAACTTTTAAAGCATCGATAAGATAGTCATTTGAAATAACGTCGAGTTTCTTTTGCTCTTCGCCTTGCACGTTTTCGTGTTGAGCACTACCTAATACACCAGCTAAAGCACCTTTTTGAAGGAGTACGTCGATGTCTTTGCACGTATTACCAATAGTTTCAATAACTTGAGCTAAAGCAGGCGTTAAATTTCCACTTTGTTGTTGTAAAAATTGGGATAAGCTTAAACGTGACATAACTGGATGGCTCCAAAATAAAGCGGTCAAAATGATCGGAATTGAATATGTGCGTATTTTAGATGAGAATGAGTTAAAAGAACAATTAAACTCGACTATTTGCCGTGATTTTGCGCTTGCAAGTCTAGAAGAACATGCTATGTTGAAGGAATGGGGATTGATTTTTAATACATAGGAGCACAACAATGACGATTCAAAAATTTGATGCGACTCCATCACCTACAGAAGGAATTTCATTGGATGAAATTTCTGCAGAAAAGGTTAAGGAAGCTTGGAGTGGTTACGACGCTAAGCCTGAATATAAAAAATTTAATAAGCATGATCTTATTGAGTCTATGCAAAGTTCAGAAGAGCCTGCTGAATCAGCTGAATAACATATTCTGGTAGCATTTCCTTCAAACATTAAGCAATAAAAAAAGCCCTCCATGAATGAGGGCTTTTTTTATTGCTTGAGTAAAATGATTTACTTGAGCAAATGTGCGACTTATTTAAGTAATGGAGGAACAGCTTCGTAGTTGATTTCTACGCGACGGTTTTCTTTCCATGCATTTTCATCATGGCCCGCATTAATCGGCATTTCCTTACCGTAGCTTACTGCTTCGAGTTGGTTGGCATTTACGCCTGTTGTTACAAGGAAGCTTTCGACTGCTTTTGCACGACGTTCACCAAGTGCCATATTGTATTCACGCGTACCACGTTCATCTGTATGGCCTGTTAAAGCAACACGTGAGTTTGCATTGGCCATTAGAAATTGCGCATGTGCTTGTAATGTTTGGATATCATCATTACTTAATTCGCTGCTATCGTAATCAAAGTGCACAACGCGTTTTGCTAAAAATGCTTTGTTGGCAGCCGTAACACCTTTTGAAGATGCACCAGCAAGGTTCTGCGCATTTAAAGCTGCGTCTTCGCTAAGACCTTCAGTGTTTACAGTTGTAGAAGTTGATGGATTTTGACCTGCTTCAGCAACATTCACTGGTTTTCGACTTGCACAGCCAGTCATCACAACAGCGGTAGCCAATAAAGGTAAAACAAAAAGTTTAATTGCTTGCATATTTATATCTCCATAAAGTTTTTAAAAGTAAATATTATTTTGGTGCCCATGCGGGTTCACGAACTTCACCTTGTTCACTTGGTAAGTTCATACGGAAACGACCATCAAGTGACATGATTGATAGAAGGCCACGATTGGCTTCACGTGTTGCGTAGACCACCATTTGTCCATTTGGAGAAAAACTTGGTGATTCATCTAAGCTGGTCGGCGTTAAGATATTGGTTACACCCGAGTCAATATTTTGTACTGCGACTTTGTAGTTACTACCACTTGGACGATGTACCAATGCCAGTTTTTTACCATCAGCACTCAGGGTGCCACGAGCGTTAAATGCACCACGGAAAGTTAATCGTTTACTGCTGCCATCGGCAAAGCTATAACGATAAATCTGTGGTGAGCCACCGCGGTCAGAGGTAAAAATAAAAGATTTCCCGTCTGGGGCATAGCGTGCTTCAGTATCAATTGCACTGTCATTGGTCATACGCTGTAGTTGGCGGGTTTCCAAGTCCATTTGATAAATTTCTGGGTTGCCGTGCATAGATGCTGTAAACAACATGCTTTTACCATCAGGTGAGAAACTTGGTGCTCCATTTAAACCGCGGAAACTTGCAACTTTTTCGCGACTGCCAGTCGCTAAATCTTGAATGTAAATTGCAGGTCGTTTGGTTTCAAATGAAACGTAAGCGATTTTTTTTGCATTCGGTGTCCAAGCAGGCGATAAGATAGGATCACGCGAGGTTAATACGGTACGTGGTTGTTCGCCATCTGTATCTGCTATTTGTAGGGTATAACGTTGTTCTGGTGTAGCAGGATTACGTAATACATAAGCAATACGGCCAGTAAAATCACCTTTAATGCCAGTGAGTGCTTCGTAAATTGCATCACTAATCATGTGTGCTGCTTGGCGTGTACGAGAAGCAGGCACATTCAAAAGTTCATTGAGTAAGTACTGTTTTTTTTCAACATCATAGAGCTGATATTGAATCTCGTATGAACCGTCCGCAGTTTGTTTTAGGTTACCTGTCACAACATACGGAATACCCGCTGCTTGCCAAGCTTCTGCATTGGGTGCATTTAGTGCCGCTGTTGCAGGAAGGTTCTTCGATGCACTGCTAAATTTGCCTGAACGATTTAAATCATTTTCGACAATTGGATAAATGTTTTGATCATTGGCAAAAGGAATAATGGCAATCTTTGGGGCTTCTTCAGGTGCTTTGGTAATTTCCAAATGCAACTGTGCATGGGATTGAGTGATTAAAACAGGACTAAATGCAGTCAAAACGGCTAAGCAAAGCAGATGTTTACGCGTCATTTCCATCATTCGCTGAATACTCTAAATCTATAAATTTTTGTTACTGTGAATGTGTCACATAATGGCATGTTTTAAAAATATTAAAAGCATCACATTATGATTAATCTGTTATTGGAGTGTGAAAAACTGTCCAAATATTATCAGCTTGTTGTGTTGCAGTGTTCATTAGGCAGTGAATTTTTTATGAAAGTATTTTCCATGCATATAAATTAACTGCGGAATGTGGAATTATTTTGAATTTTTAGGGTTATTAATTGCATTTTATTGAGCATATTAGTCTAGTGATTTATTTGAAGCACTTGCAAAAAATCCCTCACAGATGTGCAGGGATTTTAAAGATGTTGAATAGCTTGTATTTAATTTGCAGACCTAAACGTAGACGTTAAAGTCATGGCTTCGCGTCTTGCATCAGGATCTGATGGCATTGGATAGGGAGCAGCGGCACGAACTGCAGCTTCAATACTCGCTTTCATATCAGGATCGCTGGCTGTGACAACCACGGAACGAACTGAACCACTTTCGGTTAAGCTAATTCGTGCAGTTGCAGTTTTACCTGCTGAACCAGAAGGTGTGTCCCATACGCGACGGATTTTATTTTCAAAATCACGTTTTGCAGACGATGCAATTTTTTTCGCTTCCGCTTTTTTCTCAGCAGCTTCTTCAGCAGCTTTACGTGCAGACGAGGCTTTGGCTTCTTCGGCAGCACGTTCACGCGCTTCTGCATCTGCTTTGGCTTTTGCATCTGCCTTAGCTTTAGCCTTCGCATCAGCTTCTGCTTTACGCTTGTTGGCCTCCGCATTTGCTTTCGCTTTGGCATCTGCATCTGCTTTGGCCTTAGCGTCGGCTCTTGCTTTCGCATCCGCGTCAGCTTTACGTTTATTGGCTTCCGCATTTGCTTTCGCTTTGGCGTCTGCATCTGCTTTTACTTTTGCATCCGCTTTAGCTTTGGCATCAGCATCAGCTTTACGTTTATTCGCTTCAGCATTTGCTTTCGCTCTGGCGTCGGCATCTGCCTTGGCTTTCGCGTTAGCTTTAGCCTTCGCGTCTGCTTCAGCTTTACGTTTTGCCTCATCTGCTTTTAATTTTGCATTTTCAGCTTGACGTTTAGCATTCAAATCCGCTTGGCGTTTGGCATCTTGCGCTGCCTTTTCTAATTCAGCTTTGCGTTTAATATCTGCTTCGGCTTGTGCTTGTGCTTCAGCTTTTGCCTTAGCCTCGGCTTTCGCTTTTTGCTGATTCGCTTCTTGATCTAAACGTTTTTGTTCTGCACGTTTCGCATCATCTGCCGCTTTGCGTTCAGCTTCTTCGGCTAACTTAGCTTGCTGCGCAGCTTTTTGAGCATCTAGCTTTTTAGTATCTACTGCAGGCGTTGGTATTGTTTGTGGTGGTGGGGCTGTTGGAACAACCGGTGCAGGCTCTTGACTCGGCTCAGCAGTTTGTGTGATCTCAGGAGCAATATTTTCATGTGCAGTTTCATCAAAGGCTGTTTCTTCACGTGTAACAGGCTTTAAATCTTCTGGTTTGATCAGAACCGTTTTAATTTGTTTAGGGGGTTCAGGTGGTTTACTCATGCCGAGATAAAGCAAACCAACAACTGCCACTATATGTACGCCGAGCGTAAAACCAATGGCAATTTTTTTTTGCTTAAACGGAGGCTTCTTAAAATCTTTCATAAATTATTTTAATGGCTCGGTCAGTAATCCAACTTGAGATAATCCTGCATCTTGTAATGCGGACATAAGTTTAATGACTTCGCCATAAGGGCGAGATTCGCTACCATTTATGAGTACGCTCAATTGCTTTTGCTCAGCTTTTGCCTGACTTTGAGCATCTGTTAATGCCACAGTCAGCTCAGCCAAACTGAGTACATCATTTTTATGGGTTTTATCTTCAAGTTTAATTGTGCCGTCAGCTTCTAAAGTAACAATGGCAGGGCGGTCTTCAGATTGAATAGGACTGCTATTGGCCTGTGGTAAGTCGACTTTTACACCGGTGGTAATCATGGGTGCAGTGACCATGAAAATAACCAAAAGCACCAACATGACATCAATGTAGGGAACCACATTCATATCACTTTTTAGGGGCTTTTTAATACGCTCAAAGCGTCCAGAACGTTGAATAGCCATTTATTTTTGTTCCTGATCAGAACCCAAAGATTGGCGTTGTAATAAAGCCACCATTTCTTCAGAAAATAAGGCACGATCTGAATAAATTGCTTCACCTTTAGCAGTAAAATGGTTGAATGCAAGTACAGCAGGAATTGCGGCAAATAAACCGATGGCTGTTGCAATTAAGGCTTCTGCAATACCTGGCGCAACCGTTGCCAAAGTCACTTGGTCGACATCTGCAAGACCAATGAATGCATTCATAATGCCCCAAACAGTACCAAATAAACCCACATAAGGCGCAACAGAACCAATGCTGGCTAAAGCACCAAGGCCTTGTTCTAAATAGCTTTGATCACGGCTTAAACCAACACGCAAAATACGTTCGGTGCTTTCAATGCTTTGTGGCAAACTTGCTTGACGCTTTTTAAGTTTTAAAAACTCGCCTAAACCTTGATAGAAAATGTCTTCGAGGCCAACACGCTTAGAGTTGAGTTGGGCATTGTTATATAGCGTATTTAGTTCAGCACCAGACCAAAAGATTTTTTGGAAATGTTCATCATCGGTCTGGGCTTTTTTATAGCTTAAATGCAATTTGGCAATCAGATACCAGCTATACAGTGATGCGAATAGAAGGAGAAGCATCACCAGCTGTACAACAGGGCTCGCCTGTAAAATTAGATCAGTGACGTGCAGAGAAGATTCTAGTTGTGTTGCCATAGTTACATTAAGCCAAGTAATTTTTTTAATCTTGTTCCAATTCTTTTAGAATTAGATCACGAATTTCTTCAGGAAGTCGGGTTGGTCGCATATCTGCATTAATACATGCCAATTCGACCTCACCCGATGCAAGCATAATTTCACCACGATAAATATTTTGTTGCAATACAAATGACGTAGCTTTACATGAAACCACAGAAGCAGTTACGGTAATTAAGTCATCCATAAGTATAGGGCGTGCATATTTCACACTAATTTTATGTACGACAAAATTATAGTCTTTTTGATGCCAATAATGACTAATGCCTGATGCGCGAAGCCATTCGGTGCGAGTGCGTTCCATAAAGCGAATATGATTGGCGTGGTAGACGATGCCACCTGCATCAGTATCTTCAATATAGACACGAATATTGAACTCGAATTTATTCGCCATGTGTTTATTCCGTTTTTGGATCTATTTTAAAATGATTGCTGTGATTGAGCTTAAGATTAAGGTCTTTAAATTGACTTTTACTTAGCTAAAGGTTAAGCGTTGTGAGCGAAAATTTTAGCACTATGACTGCTTAGTCCAATGGCACAAGATTTCAAATCTAGATTGCTCTGCAAGGCTGTAGCTTATTTGATCAGCATTCGACTTCTATAAGAGTATTTGGTGTTTTAAAAGTTAGAAAGACCAGTCATTGCATGCAGTAGGAGCAGGCATAAATTTTTAATAGCTTAGAATTATTATTGAGTAGTTCAATTCAAACTCAAATGAGCAACTGGAAGATCGCTAGCACATGGTATTCTTTTTGTTCGATGTGCTAGCGCTCACAGCCTGATGTGGTGCATATAATTTCCTTCTCATTCCTCTAGGTGTATGGGGTTAGGCATTCACACATTGTAGATTATATTTTTTACCTGCACCTTGTATTGATAAGTGCTGTGTATTTTGATCTACAGCGAGTAGGTATTCACTATTGGGTTGATCAAGGGTAGTCCAACTAAATTGCTTAATGGCATAGGTGGTTTGGTTGCCATTTTGTACGGCTTGGCTAGAACCACGCCAACAGTTATTTTGCGCACATACGGCAATTTGGTTGTTATTTTTAATGGTAATGCTAAATGTATTGTTTAGGTTCTGAGGAATTTGACAATATCCTTGTTTAGCACAAGATATTTCAGCAATTGAATTGGCACATTGCCAAGATGAATCTGCTAAAGCAACTGTTGCTATGCAAGATGCGCACGCAAATAAAATAAAATTTTTCATGACCGTTTCCCTTTAGTATTAAGTAATTTAAGTGTTTTATTGCTGTCTATGTACGCTGACATAGAACAGCAATAAAACTTTTGTACTTCTTTTGATCTGGCTATAAGGGTTTAGATTTTATTTTTATGTTCCGCTGTTTTATTGTTTAACTTACATTTTACAAAAATAGTGTTAAATGCATCACATTTATAAAATTAACTAAGCATTATGTTTTAAACAAGATCTTTTGATGAATGAATTGTTGTTTTATTGTTTAAAATGTAGTTGGAATGTGATTTCTGCGACTGAGGAAGACGATTTTATTCATTTGTATAAATTATGATTATGATTTTAAAAATAAAAAACCAAGTATCTTTTTTAACTAAGCGCTCATATTTATATGGCATGTTATGAGCTGTAAGGATGTTGATTTCAACCCAAATTTGAAGACGTTTTTTTAGGTTTTCACTGCATTATTCACTCAATTGAAAGATAAAAAAGCAACCGAAGTTGCTTTTTTATCTTGTGGTCTAGGCCTTATTTATCTTTGGGTTCTGGTGGAGTCATTCCAAATTGTAAATAAGCCATATTGGTTGCGATGCGACCGCGTGCTGTACGCATCACATAGCCTTGCTGAATTAAGTATGGCTCAATGACATCTTCAAGTGTGCCAGAGTCTTCAGCCATGGCGGCGGCGAGTGCTTCAACGCCAGCAGGCCCACCGTCAAAACGCTCTAGAAGCATAGATAAATAGCGACGGTCCAGTATATCTAATCCATCTTTATCAACTTTGAGCATATCTAATGCGCGCTGTGCCATATCTTGAGTGACTTCGCCAGTGCCTTTGACCTGTGCATAGTCACGTACACGACGCAATAGGCGGTTGGCAATACGTGGTGTGCCTCGTGAACGGCGGGCAATTTCTTGAGCGCCTTCAGCGGTCATGGGCACATCCATGAGATTGGCTGAACGGCTAACAATATGTGTTAAGTCTTCGACAGAGTAAAACTCTAAGCGTTGCACAATACCAAAACGGTCACGCAGTGGCGAGGTGAGCAATCCTGCACGAGTGGTTGCTGCCACCAGCGTAAATGGAGGTAAATCTAGTTTGATGGAGCGGGCAGCAGGGCCTTCGCCAATCATAATATCCAGCTGGTAGTCTTCCATTGCGGGATACAAAATTTCTTCAATGACTGGTGAAAGACGGTGAATTTCATCAATAAACAGCACATCGCCTTCTTCAAGATTGGTCAGCATCGCGGCTAAATCGCCTGCACGCTCCAATACAGGGCCTGAAGTGGACTTTAGATTACCACCCATTTCGCGGGCAATAATATTGGCCAGTGTGGTTTTACCCAAACCTGGTGGGCCAAAAATTAAGGTGTGATCGAGTGCTTCAGCACGACCACGGGCAGCCCCGATGAAGATTTCCATTTGTTCGCGTACGACGGGTTGTCCGATGTAGTCTTCGAGGGATGTTGGGCGAATGGCGCGGTCGAAGTGGTCTTCGGGTTTTTCGGAGCCACTGATGAGACGGTCTTGCATATTGATGTAATTAATCTCTAAAACTCAAGGTCAATGTGAGCACTGCCTTAAATAACTTTTGGACTATTTATACCTATTGTATAGGCGATTTTCACTTTTGACTGGGCAAAAGTGACAAAACCCATTTGTTAAACTGATGCTACATTCTTTTAGCACAGTTTAACGGCGACATCCATGTCGCCAGCACATATCAAATGATAGGTCGGGATGTGTTTTTTAATGAGTTATTTATTCATCGACTTTAATGCCGCTCGAATAATATCGCTGGCTTCAGTAAAGTCACCTTTAGCCGCATTCACTAATTTTTGTGCTTCGGCAGGTTTATAGCCTAAAGATTGTAAAGCAGCTTCTGCCTCAGCCACAGCGGAGTTGCCCGTAAATTGAATTTGCGGGCTGGTCGAGTTATTTGGAACAGATACAGCTGACATGGCTTTAAAACGGTCACGCAGTTCAATCATCAAACGTTCAGCTGTTTTGGCGCCTACACCTGGTACTTTCACCAGTGTTTTCACATCGCCATTTTCAACGGTATGAATTAGCATTTCGACACTTAAGGTGGATAGTATGCCAAGTGCCATTTTAGGGCCGACACCATTCACTTTAATCAGTGTGCGGAAAATGGTTTTTTCTTGCGCATTGGCAAAGCCATAAAGCAGCTGAGCATCTTCGCGTACAGCCAAGTGAGTCCATAAAGTGACTTTTTGTCCTTTTTGCAATTGGCAAAATGTTGAAAGCGGGGTGTCAACTTCGTAGCCAACGCCATTTACATTTAAAAGTACAGTTGGGGCTTCAAGCGCCAGCACTTCACCAATCAGGCATCCGATCATGTAGTTATCTTCTTAAACGAAAAGTGTAAATTGAGTGAGCAATATTATGCATAATATTGCTCATTGTTATAAACAATTTGTTTGGCCCTAAATAACAAACTCAAATTAAATGTTTGTTTAAGTTCATTCGAAC
>NZ_SGSS01000014.1:0-89084 GCF_004209135.1 Acinetobacter sp. WCHAc060006
GTTAATACCGTATTCATACAAGTTACTCCAAATATTAAAGGTCCATTTGTCAGGTATTTTATTTAATATAAATTATTTGATGCTTTTTCATTATGGCTTAAGCCTCGTAAGAGAGAATAAACCTGCTTTGGATTGAGATTAAGTAAATTATTATGTTTGACTGGTCTGCCTTATTGCAACATTACGGCTATTTAGCTGTATTTGTCGGTGCATTTTTTGAAGGCGAAACCGTATTAATGCTCGGTGCTTATGCAGTACATCAACACATTTTATCTTTTTGGCCTCTGGTGGGAATTGCCATGATTGGTGGCTTTTTAGGCGATCAACTGTATTATTTCATTGGTGCAAAATATGGCTACGGCTTTATTCAAACTCGCCCACGGCTCAATCAAAAATTTGAAAGTGCCAGCCAAATTATTGCGCGTTATCCCACAGTTGCCATTTTAATCATGCGTTTTTTATGGGGCTTAAGAACCATCATCCCCATGAGCTTTGGCATTATGCATTATCCAGCACTGCGCTATTTGGTGATCAATTTGATTGCCAGTTTTATCTGGGCCTTTGTGGTGGTGAGTGTCGGTTTACAGGTCAGTCATTGGCTTCATATTTTTTGGCACATGCTTCTGCCCCATCAACATAAAATTGTCATTATTGGCGCAGTCATCTTCTGTATTTTGTTGGTGCGTATTGTGTATGGCCGTTTCGCCAAAAGCACTGAGTCCTCAGAGACGCGCTCATCTTAATCAATTTAATCTCGCAATTGAGTCACCAAGATATAAAATACTGATACACATGCACTTAAGTTAATTTTCAGTTCCTGTTGCTATATATGTAATTTTACAGGGAGGAAGTTAGCGTGAACGCGACTATACTTTTATTGGGTGTGCTGTTTAGCTCCATAGGCTTCGGCTATTTTTTATATGGTAAAAAACAACAAAAATCGGTGCCCTTGATCTGCGGTATTGCTTTAATTATTTACCCTTATTTTATTGAAAACATCAGCATCATGTTGGCGCTTGGCCTTATTCTTTGTGTGATTCCTAAATTTATTCGTCTATAAACTTCATCTAAAGCATACTATTTTTTTAAATATTTACATGATAAGTAATACAAAATTATATAATTAAAAGTTATTAAACCACCAATAAAGTTTGATTATTCAAGCAAATATCCCTTATCTACAATCCAAAGATACTGACTTGTTTTACCTTGGATTTTCGCATGGAAGCTCATCCACGCCTAACTCGTGAAGACAAACGAACACTCGGCCTCTCCTCATTAGGTGGTGCGCTTGAGTTCTATGACTTCGTGATTTATGTTTTTTACGCCAAAATTATTTCTGAATTATTTTTCCCAAGTACACTCAGCCCATTTTGGGCCATGCTCAATACTTATGGCATTTTTGCAGCAGGTTACTTCTTCCGCCCACTGGGTGGCGTGGTCATGGCGCATTTTGGTGACTTAGTGGGCCGTAAACGCCTATTTAGCTTGTCTATTTTACTCATGGCTTTGCCTACCTTACTCATTGGTGTCATGCCAACCTTCGAAAGCATTGGTTATGCAGCGCCCTTATTACTCTTACTTATGCGTATGGTTCAAGGCATTGCAATTGGCGGTGAAATTCCAGCAGCTTGGACCTTTGTTTCTGAACATGTACCTGAAAAGAAAATTGGGATTGCCAATGGCCTGCTGACTGCGGGTTTATCCTTAGGCATTTTGTTAGGTGCTTTAATGTCACTGTTTATTTCGCTCAAATTTTCTGAAGCTGAAATTCACGACTGGGCATGGCGTATTCCCTTTATTGTTGGCGGTATTTTTGGTTTTGTAGCGCTGTATTTACGTAGTTACCTCAAAGAAACTCCTGTATTTAAAGCCATGCAAGAGAAAAAAGCACTGGCAAAAGAACTGCCTGTTAAACAGGTGCTGGCAAAGCATAAAACAGCTGTCGTAATTGGTATGTTGTTTACATGGTTCTTAACAGGCTGTGTCGTGGTCCTGATTTTGGCCATGCCCAACTTACTCAGCACAGGCTTTGGCTTTGAACGTGCCGATGCGTTTAAAATGCAAAGTGCGGCCATTATTATGCAAATGGCAGGTTGTATTGTTGCAGGCTTATTGGCAGATCGCTTAGGTGCGGGCAAAGTCATGCTATTTGGTTCTTTACTCGTCACTGTACTGGCTACTGTGTTTTACAACAGCTTAGGTCATGTTGCTCCATCGACTGTGTTTGTGTTGTATATGCTTTTGGGCTTTAGCTCAGGTACTGTCGGAATGGTGTCTTATAGCATGGTGAAAATGTTCCCTGCACAAATTCGTTTTACAGGCATTTCATTTTCATACAACTTGGCCTATGCCATTGCTGGAGGCATTACTTTGCCATTGGTACAGTGGTTAAGCGCGTTTAGCCCAATTGGTGCTTTGTACTATGTTTGGGTGGTATGCATGGTGGCATTCTTCACAGCCATGCTGTATCGCGCAAAATTTGAGAAAGCCAACTTTCGGCCGAGCTAATGGCGCGAGTTAAATTAAATCGTTAAACAATGATTATTAACAAAGTATGTGCTAAAAAAAGGCTGGGCAACACTTAAAACACCTCATCCTTGAAACTCAAAAAGAGCAGTTAAACTGCTCTTTTTTATATATGCATGATGCTTAACACGTGCATTCTGACCAAGCTTTTACATTATAAGACATGCACGATTAATCAGGTCTAGCGCTTAAGCTTTATTTATAAATGCTTGCGTAATTCGTCTTCAATAATTTCAATTTCGACTTGGCTAAAACGACGGATTTCGCTTTCAGCATGACGTTCTAACATCCCACCAATGAGTGGTACTTTAATATTCACATTCCAATCTAAATGAAATACCACATGAGTGTCATCGCCAGTCACACGGCGTTGGCAGTTGGCCTTAAGTGGAAGATTTGGCTTTAAAATCACTTCTGAGGTCATGGCCTCTAAATTACTCACATCCGTGCGATGTAAACGAAATGCATCTTTCAAAAATTTTTTCGCAGTGTCAGGAATTTTTACATCTAAGTTATAAGCACGCTTCAGCGTATAAATATCGCCCATTTTTTCTGATTCAATAATTTCAAGTTGCTCCCCTGGAATGCGCTTACACACAGCTTCGTGTAGTTCTGTTCGAGCAGCTAAACGTTTAAAATCTTGTAATGAAATGCCTTGAATTGAAGCTTGCACAGTAAATTGATGCGCCATGTTATACCCTTTTTATATTTCGTTTTATTGTTGTATTCATCACTGTAGCATTACAGTTTGATTTATAGCTTATGCTATTGAATAACTCATACTATTAAATAATTTAAATCGAGTCTTTACATTGACTATAGATCTACATTTTATCGGCAAACTGGCCTATCGTTGCAAACTTAACCATCATTTGAGCCAACCACCTAAATATGCCAATACTGCAACATACAATAAAAGTTGATACCGCTAAATCGCCTAGAGCCTAGTTCATACCAACTTTAGCGCATGCTTATGCCCAAATCGACCACACCACAACACACTGATCTGGGTGGCATAATCAATCTGCATATATTGTGCTAAATATTGAAGCTTCATACAGTAATGCTCTGCACCATCATCTAAACCAGATACAATCATTTGTGTGGCTTTAGGAAAGTCCTGCAACCACGGTATTGCATAAGCGTCGCTAAGCTGCGCAAAATTTAGAAATTGCTCAGGTGTTTGATAAATTTGCTCGGCCACGGCATCAAACTGCTTTTGTTGCTCAAGCTTGAAATCAATTAACATGTTCTTTCTCTACCATGTCATTTTATCCACTCGGCATGCTCTGTTGTTTGTGTTTCGCCTGCAACCATGTATACCAACCATAGGCCGCCAACAGCACAAAAACGGCATATAAACCCGCTGTTAACAGTAAATCTTTATAAATAAACATGCCGACATAAATAATGTCTACCACTACCCAAAGTACCCAAGTGGCAATATATTTTCGACTGGTCCAATAAGTTGCCAACAAACTAAAGGCTGCCAATTGCGCATCCAGCCACGGCACGGCCGCATCGGTGAGGAATTTTAAGCCAGCCCCAAACAGCACCCCAAACAATGCAGTCACTGCAACTTGTAACCAGAGCTGACCCTGTGGCAAAGGCTCAATACGAATTTCATGATCTGTGGCTTGACCTTGCTTCCACTGTAAAAAGCCATACACTGCCAATCCCATAAATAAGATTTGCAGAATGGTTTCACCATACAATTTATAATCAAAGAAAATAAAAGCATAAAGCACATAAGCCAATAAATTAAACGGCCAGCACAACATGTGGCGACATACCGTAAGTGCAACCGCAATACAACTCACCAGTACCGCAATAATTTCGAGCTCCGACATGCCTGTCGCCTACTTTATTTTAAAAGCGCTATTATGGAAAAAAATACAATAACTGCAATCCTCTTTCTGTTATGCACGCCTCTTTCTGCTCATGTGCTTTCTGAACGCGTACGTATACAACCATCATTTGACAATTCGAGCACACGAGTACAAAAATAGAACTTGAAAAGCCTATATGACCATTTAAAAACATAAAACGATAAGAGCCTTTTATGACCCAGCACACTCAGACCAATGAAGCGGTAAAACCTATTTATATCAGTACAGCAGATGGCTACAGTATTGCTGCACATTTATATACATGTAAACAGCCCAAGGCCAGTATTGTCGTGGCGAGTGCGACAGGTGTACCTCAAGGTTTTTATCGACGCTTTGCAACCCATGCCACAACACAGGGCTTTCAAGTACTCACCTTTGATTACCGTGGGATTGCGCAATCCGCACCTGCACAATTACAAAACTTTCGTATGTCTTATTTAGATTGGGGCCAACATGACTTAACTGCTGCAATCGATTATTTGGCACAGTCGGACTTACCCATTTATATGGTTGGACACTCTTATGGTGGACAAGCACTTGGACTCACCCGCAATCATGATCTAGTAAGAATGATGTACTGCTTTGGCACAGGCGCCGGCTGGCATGGTTATATGCCTTTCAAAACCAAAGTACAGGTGCAAGTAATTTGGAATATTATTTTCCCACCCTTTGTAGCTACACATGGTTATTTGCCATGGAGTAAATTTAATATGGGCGCTGATTTACCATTGGATGTTTATCGTCAATGGCGTCAGTGGTGCAAACACCCGAATTACTTTTTTGCAGATCCACAGCAACAACATTTGCATGCACAATATGCTCAAGTGAAAACCCCAATTTATGCAGTGGCAGCCTTAGATGATGACTGGGCCTTACCAGCATCACGACAAGCCTTTATGCAACACTATCGTCAGGCACCATTACATTATATCGATGTGCAAGCCAAAGATTTAGGCTTAAAAGCCATTGGTCACATGGGCTATTTCCGCCAAGGTGCAGAAAAGCTATGGGACGATATGCTCAATACATTTACTCAAGATCTATCTGTGCAAAAATCAGCTTAATGACGTGAGCATGCCGAACTCGTTTCAAAGGCCTTTGTACGTAGCACTGAGTACATGACATGAAAGATGATCTTTAGCCGAACTTGAGATCATTCTATGGGAGCTTTGGTAATTTCTCTTTTGTGCTCTGTTCCCAAACGGTCTACATGCGCATAAAACACACCATAGCGCCCCATATAATATTCCAAGGACTGCTCGTAAAAATTCCAGTAAATCGAGTATTCATCTAGATCTAAGGCACGAATTTGGGTTTTACAGGTCACAGGCATTTTGCGCAGAATCTCGGCCTGTAATGCTTTAGCTTCATCTAGAGTGCTCACTTCATAGTGCTGTTCACAAAACATGCTGGCAACATCATCAAACAATTGTTGCTCATATTCATCCACCACATGCGTAATGCTGTCGTTTTGTCCCGCGCTTTGTGCGCTAATATTGGCTAGTTTTTCTGGTGCTTGATAGCGCTTTAAACGCTCGACATAGCGTTGCTTTTTCACAATTTTCTTTATCACCATCCAAAGCACACTCAGGACAATAAGAACACAAATCCACAATAAAAAATTGAGCATTATTTTTCACCTGTAGAGCTACGCACTCATCTCATTATTATTCTTCTAGATGGCGCACGCAAATACCAACCATCCAGCCATATTCACACGCTGTGAAGTCACATATTCAAAACAAAGTCACCTTAAAAGCGCAACACAACTGTCATAAAACATAAAACTCAGGCACAAATGCTTCAGAAACGCATCACAATGCAACAGTTCTTGGCTTTTATGTTTAACCCTTTTCTTGTGAAATTAAAAATATTTTCAGATTGATCAATTAGAAAAAAATATGATACGCGAAGCAAGGATTGAAGATATACCGCATATATTAAAAATTATTCACGAAAGTATTCGCACCTGTATAGACGATCATCAACGTGATGAAAGTAGCATTCAGATTCTACTTGAAGAAATGAATCAAGCAAATTTAACCTTATGGATGCTCTATAACGACAGCTGGGTCTATGTAGATGAGTACCGCATTGCGGGCGTTATTATGGTGAATGATCAAGGAAACATTCTACTGAATTATGTTGCCCCTGAGATGCAACTTCGTGGCTTTGGCGAAGCCCTGTTACTCAAATTATTTGAAACTTGCCACACTAAAAATATTTCTCAATTGACCTTAGAAAGTACACAGACCGCATTGCCGTTTTACCAAAAATATGGCTTCGAACGCACTCAGCCTTCCAATAGTGATTCTATGTTATTGGTCAAACAAGTAAGCCCACTATAAATCTTTTACATTAGACTCAAGCTTGATGTGGACTCACCTTCAGTTGGTCTCGCCCTGCTTGTTTTGCAGCATACAATTGAACATCAGCGGCTTTCATTAACTCATGAATATTTGCATAAGGGTGCTCACGGTTTTTATACGCCACCCCTATGCTTAATGTGACATAGTCTTTGCCATCACTACGGTTAAGGTGTTCAAATTGTTGCTGACGGACTGCATCCAAAACTTGGAGTAAATATTGCTCTGCCACGGGAATTGGCACGTTATGCATCACAATTGCAAACTCTTCACCACCGTAACGTGCCAAAAATGCTGTTTCAGGCAAACTTTGCTTCAGAACTTTCACAAGGCTCTGTAAAATCACATCACCCTTAAGATGCCCATAATAGTCATTATAATTTTTGAAATAATCGACATCTAACATGGCAAAAATCAGGGTTTTGTCTGAATAAGTTGGCGTTTGATCAAATAGCTGTTGTATCTCATGATTTAACGCATAGCGGTTAAAAGCACCTGTTAATGCATCAGTTTTCACTTGTAATTCTAGCTTTGCATTTAAGTTATGCAACTCTTCAGTACGACTTTTCACTTTTTGGTCGAGTGAACTATTTAGCTCAAGTAAGCGGGTATTTAATTGCTCTGTGTGATAAGTATAAAACGCATAATTTCTCGATTGCTGAAACATAATTAATAAAGCATACAAACTGGTCGCCACAAAAGATAAGTACACCGAATCAATCACATTGGCCATGAGCAAGAAGTCATTTAAAAATGCACTACATAAGAAAATAACAGCCCACAGATTCCACACAGAATAGCTCTCTTTAAACTTCAGCGTCTGTGAAAATCCATAGATAAGATTAATAATTACCGGCAAACAAAAAATCGCACAATACATACCAAGCTGATTAAATTGCTCTGGCTCAAGTACACATACCGCGCCCATATTTATACTGAGAAGAACAACTGACATTCCATAAATATAACGGTGTAAATATTTACGCTTCAGCATATAGATATAGCTGAGAAAAAATAAAATCGCGATGTAGCTAAATAAATATTCTAGGCGTGCCCCTAGTTTCCAATCTATTGTGGTAAAAGCGGTATAAGCATACGGCGCTGTAAAAAGATTATGTAAGGCCAAAAATAAAATAAACAGACCGAAAACAAACTCTTTTTGGCTTTCACGTACCATTGGGCCACGAAACAATGAAAATAATAATGTAAATAAACTCACACCGAGCACTGCACCACATACAGCCGCTATACTCATTTGTTGTTGTTGAAACTGCCGATTAATATTGCGGGCTAAGCCAATTCGCAGTGGATTTTCTAAGCCCCCATGTAATTCAGATGTATTAGCGACCTGAATACTGAGCGTAAAATACGCATCATTCGCTACGAAATATGCAATTTTAGGCGCTTTTTCAACTTCAATTTTAGCCAAATCTGCATTCACTTCACCTGCACGAACCAGCAAGTCGCCATTTAAAAAAACCTTATAAGCGCCATATTGATGAGGAATTTTAATCGCAACACGGCGCCCTACAGCATGTTGAGGTAAGCGAAAATGCGCAATATAAGTGCCATAACCACGGTTAGAACCTAAGCCTTTTTCCAAGGCACTAGGAAGCGTTATAGGTTCTGCCCTCAGTACGGTATTGGGGTCACGTAATAAATGATTTGGATAAAATAACCAGTCACCACCTAAGGCAATGGTATTGTCAGTATTAAAATTAAGCGTGTGGACCTGATGCTTTGAATAATAAGACTCAGGCTCTGGTTCATACTGTGCAAACGCCACAGTCGATAGACACGCCAGCAACCAACCTAAAAATAACCAGGTTTTTAATTTGCACAGAAATTTTACAGCTATCGACACTAGTTTGAGCATCCAATTTATTTAGATATTTTGCACATCAAACTTAATGTACGTTTAAATTACTGAATCGACAAATATTTTTTAATTTTAGTGATAAACAGCAATTGCTGTTTATCACGATGTTCACTTTTCGCTATTAATCACGTGTTTTCACGTCAAACAATTCAATTTCAAAAATTAAGTTTGAATTCGCAGGAATAATTTTGCCCATTTTGCGCTCACCATAAGCCAAATGCGCAGGTACCAAAAGTTTACGTTTACCGCCCACTTTCATACCCATAATCCCTTGATCCCAACCTTTAATCACACGGCCAGTCCCAATGACAGTTTCAAAATAATTACCGCGGTCAATTGAAGAGTCAAACTTAGTACCATCTTCTAACCAGCCTGTATAATGCGTAGTAATTAACGCACCTTTTACAGCCTCTTTACCTTCACCAATTTTTAAATCAATAATTTCAAGTTCGTTTGACATGATTTTGCCTAATTACAGATATAACAAGATAAGGACATTATAACAGCTCATCAACGCGATATTGTCAAAGCGCGAATATGTCCTCATGTTGCGTCACTATCTTTAAAAACTTAACTCTAAAATATCGCGATCATCTAACAAATAATCGGTTAACTGCCGATGGTGCTGTGCAGAACCAATGAGCACCCATCTGCCCACAATTTTCTGTTCACTTTTATATTGTTCGTTACGAATCACTTGCATGCCATAGTGCTTAAATAGCTCTTCATATTTATCTAAGGTTTCTTGCTGATACATGCATACAATGCGGTATTTACGTGCCTGATGGCGCTGCTCTATCCACTCTTGTACATACATGAGTAACACCAGTACCACCAATACCACAAAAGTGGCAAATAAACTCAGCACCACATAACCTGCACCAACAGCCATTCCGAGCGCTGCGGTCATCCAAATGGTGGTGGCTGTTGTAATCCCTGAAATTCGGTTGTCATCTTTAAAAATCACCCCTGCGCCCAAAAAACCTAAGCCTGTTAAAATATTAGCGGCTAAACGATCTGGATTTTCTACCCCAATTTTCAGCGACAGCATAGTTAATAAGCACGCACTGAGGCTCACCATAATCATGGTTCTTAAGCCTGCAGATTTACTTCGATATTCGCGTTCTGCGCCAATGACTGCACCAATACCAAGTGCAATCAGCAAATGATAAATCTCATTTGGCATGCTGTGGCCTATTGTTGTTTTAACTCTCTTTGGTATACCCAGAAACAAAAGAAAGATGCAAGCCTAAACCGCATCTTTCTTCATGTGATTGGCCCTATTTGGAAACAAGTTGGCCGTATCAATAGGGTCAAAACCCAGCTTATTTTAATTGTTCCCACTCAATTACAGCTTGTGCTGAATCGCCAATTAAGGTCCATTCACCATCCATCACGTTGAGCTGTAACTGCATCGTACGTTCACAAAGCGCTTGAATTGCGTCTGTGGTTGCCGTTGAAAGTTGCCATACTTCAAGGTTTTTAAGTGTTTTTAGCTTGCTATTACGCTTAAACCACTCATCCACCGAACTACCATAAGCCACAACCGCGACTTGTTGGCAACGTGCACACGCTTTTTTCACTTTGTCTTCGTCTGGCAAGCCGACTTCAATCCACTTGATCAGCTGACCTGTGAGATCTTTTTCCCATAGCGCAGGTTCATCCGTTTCAAAGAGATCTTTGGTAAACTCTAAAGCTTCATCGGCATAACGTGCATAGGCCAAAATACGAACCATAAGACGTTCAATGGTTTCAGACGGATGCAGTGCCATGGTCAATTGAAAGTCACCATATTGGTGTACATCCATATTGGCTATGTTCAAGTCTGCCTTATAAATCGTAGCTTTAAGCGCCATACATTAAGTCCTCAAATTTGGCGCTTAGCATACTCGATTTCACCCGTCGAATGTGGCTTTGCTGATGATTAAACATCGCTTAAGGCTCATGATTGCCCCTGATTCGGCACAGGTTTAGCACGCGATTACTCACGAGCTGACTACTCTGCCTCTACAATACGACATTGCATTAAAGCATTTTCAAAAGCTAACCAATCACGCGCTTCGGTGGTGAGGTAAATAATCTCAATTCGATTATCAATGCCTTCTTCAACCGACTGATAATTAAATTGTGCAGGATTGAAGTTAAAGCTTTTCCAGCCTTCATCCGTAGCAAATATTCCTTTAATCCGCAGCCAATCTTGTTGTTCACACAAAAGGTCCAGCAGGTCCATAAAATGAAAATGCCAACCTTTAGGAAGCTTCCAACCTGCCACACTATAGTCAGCTCTCGTTTCTACATAGTGATAAGGCAATTGTTTAATCACTTGTTGAGCCAATTCAGGTTGCTGTTGTATGCGTTGCAATAAAGGCTGCATTTTTCGGGTACTGGCGGTGTATGCTAAATCGATCTGTGCAAGTGCTACTTGACCCTGCGGTGCATCCAACCATAGTTGTTGGTAAGGTTGATATTCCTGTTTTAAAAGATCCAAAGCTTGCTGGTCAGCATCCGTCATCTGGTCAACATGAGATAAAGCAACGATTTGCGCTGCTTTTAATTGATCTGCATATAAATTTTGCGTGCTCCACTCACGATCATGCAACCGAGAGGCATCTACCACTGTTACCAAAGCACGCATATTGAGATGACTTTGCCAATGCGGTTCAGTCAATTGCTCCAAAAGCTGTGCAGGATGGCCTAAACCTGTGGGTTCTATAAATAAACGGTCTGGTTTGTTTTCGCTTAATAAGCGCGATAAAGCAATTTGCATAGGCATTTGGCTACTACAACACAAACAGCCCCCTAATAGCTCTTTGACTGCATAGCCCTGATCTTGTGGAAGCAAGGCTTGATCTACCCCAATTTGGCCAAATTCATTCATGAGCACTGCCCACACTTCACCATTGGGCTTTTGGCTCAATACATGCTTAAGTAAAGTGGTTTTTCCTGCGCCCAAAAAACCAGAAATAATATGGACAGGAATCACTTTTGGCGTTGCGATAATTTTCAAAACTTCACCCAAGTCAGGTTTGCATCAAGACCTACTGCTTATAACGGCTTAGACTTGAGCTTGCAAGTGAAAAGCTTTGATCTCGCCTATCTCATCAACCAGAACCGAAGGTGAATACTAAAACGAATAAACCATGAGACAGCTCAATGCCACACCAGACAAGAAAAAAATAAATGTGACGTACTTATCATTATGTGTCGAAACTCTGTTTTTTCGAAACATCATCTTACACTTGGTTATGTGAATATTCTCATAAAACAAGCACTTTGACTGTTTGATGTAACCCAACTGTGAAGATAAATCGTCATTTCATGGCACATCAGAACATGAATAATTTACATTTGATTGTTTTCTAGGCGCCATATCAACAATTCCCCTACAAAGCGTATGGATATGTGACAAAAAGTAATCTCTAAACGTAACTTTTGTGAGTTGCATTGATCATCCTTAATTCAACTTTTAGCATGTCCTACATCCAAACGAATGGTGATGCATTGGTTTGAGAAAGATCAAATTAAATTTAAGGATGCCCTATCATGAAATTATCTCAAGTATTATTAGCTTCGCTTTTATCTGCAACAGCATTAACAACTTTTGCTGCAACAGAAGAACAAGCAACTCAACCTCAAACTGACAAAGTCGTTGTAAGCACACAAGAACAGCCTGCAACAACTGACACAACAACGACTGCAGCAGATGCATCTGCACCAGCATCTGAAGCTTCTGCAGAAACAGCTCCAGCAGCACAATAATTCTTTTTACTCCAGAAGAAGTTTTATTGCCATAAAGTTGATTGGGTTGAGGGACTGCTGAATCATCAACTCTATTCAACTTTAAAAGCGGAATAACCTTTACAGTTATTCCGCTTTTTTTGATCAAAAATGCCTATCAACCATAGAAAAAATGAATAGATAAATTAGCTAAATCTATACCATAAATTTAATTATATTATTTTATATCAAATACTTAAAAAAAGACCCAATTGAATAAGGCATGAATAGCATACATAGTCTCTACTTATGCATAGCTTGTTTAGACCAAACACTTAGACCTTAATAGAGCTCAACGGATGTCAAATGATTGGATCTTTGCACATGAGCAATAAAGCAAATTACACTACTGAAGTCGCTGTTTTGGGTGCAGGCCCAGTCGGCTTAACGATTGCAAACTACTTGAGCAAACAAGGTGTTCAAGTCACTGTAGTTGAGCAACTCGACAGTCTAATTGATTACCCACGTGCAATTGGTATTGATGATGAATCTTTACGTACCATTCAGTCATTGGGCTTAGTTGACCAAGTACTACCGCATACTACACCAAATCACGCAATGCGCTTCTTAACGCCTAAAGGCCGTTGCTTTGCTGATATTCAGCCATTAACACGTGAATTTGGTTTCTCTCGTCGTAATGCATTCATTCAGCCACAAGTGGATAATGTTTTACTACAAGGTTTAAAACAATACAAAACCACTGAAGTTCGCTTTGCCCGTCATTTAACACACTTTAGCCAAAATGCGGATGGTGTGACTTTAAATGTGAAGAATAAAGACGGCGCTGAAGAAGTAATCACTGCAAAATATCTTATCGCATGTGATGGCGGTAACTCTATTGTACGCCGTACTTTAGGTGTTCCTTTTGAAGGTGAAACTGCACCAAACCAATGGATCGTTATTGATATTGAAAACGACCCATTAGCGACACCACATATTTATCTATGCTGTGACCCTGTTCGTCCATACGTATCGGCTGCATTACCACACGGTATCCGTCGTTTCGAATTCATGGTAATGCCAGGTGAAACTCAAGAAGAATTAAGCAAACCAGAAAATATTGCAAAATTATTGTCTAAAGTATTGCCAAATACAGATGGTATTGAAGTCATTCGTCAACGTGTTTATACACACAATGCACGTATTGCGGATAAATTCCGTGTAGACCGTATTTTACTTGCGGGTGATGCTGCGCACATCATGCCAGTATGGCAAGGTCAAGGCTATAACAGTGGTATGCGTGATGCCTTCAACTTGGCTTGGAAAGTCGCATTGGTTGTGAAAGGTAATGCAGGTCCTGAATTACTAGACACCTACCAAGTAGAACGTAAAGACCATGCAAAAGCGATGATCGACCTATCTGTTATGGCGGGTCATGTACTTGCGCCACCTAAAAAATGGCAAGGTTTTGTACGTGATGGTATTGCTTATGCATTAAATTACATCAAGCCAATCAAACAGTACTTACTCGAAATGCGTTTCAAACCAATGCCTAAATACAATGACGGTGCTTTGGTAACCAATAACAGTAAAGACAGCCCTGTAGGCAAAATGTTTATTCAACCACACGTAAAACTTGAAAATGGTGAAACCATTTTACTAGATGAAGTGATTGGGAATGATTTCGCGGTGATTGCTTGGGGTGTTGATCCTCAATGGGGTCTGTCAGAAGCAAATATGAAACAATGGCAAAAACTGGGTGTTAAATTTATCCAAGTGATTCCAGCGGTTCAATTGGGCAATGAAAACCGTAAGAAATTTGAAGGTGTGATTACGATTGGTGATATCGGTACAGATATTCGCACATGGTTCGGTAAAACTTCAGACTCTATCGTGATTTTACGTCCTGACCGTTTTGTGGCTGCCTTGGCTATTCCACAAAGCATGAATGCCGTGAGCGAACAATTATTCGCTAAGTTGCATGCAAAATAATGCACGACATTGCTGATCCCCTTTTTTAGGGGATCACAGATAAAAAGGCCACGCTAATGCGTGGCCTTTTTTATGCATTCGCAAAAATTGCTCTTAGCAATCTCAGGTAGCTCGAGTTCTGCTCGTGAGTCTTTTTAATTCATAACAGTAATTCAAGACGTGAATACTTCTATATTTTTATAGATATGCATATCAGTCACAGCAAAGTTATCTGCAAATTTTGCTGAATCGCACAATTAAAATTATACAGTGCGTTTCGCCTGAAAATTGGCCATTAGGATAGAACGAAAAACCATTTTCTAAACTTGTTCTCTGGCCATGTTTTGCTATCACAGTAATTTTCTCGCCTCGCCATAAATTGAATTAAGAGAATCGTTGTACAAAAAAGCCAGTCTAGAGACTGGCTTTAAAATAAACATCACTGCATGCTTAAAGCGGTGAGAAATCCATATAGAACTGTTCTCTTAACACCTTCAAAATCAGTTCAATCGCCTCATTGCGTTTCTCTTTATGATAACTCGCATAAAGCCCAATCATGGGCAAAGGTTCAATCGTGCTTTTCACCACAATTTTATCGCCCAATAAAGGGATCACATAAGAAGGGACTAAACTCCAACCCACCCCCATGCCGACTAAATTGACATTGAGCAAAATATTGGTCGAATATTGAACCACATTGACATCCAATTTCGATTGCTTAAAGAAACCTTGAATAATGCGATATAACTCAGGAGATGAGTGCTCATCACTCACAATAAAATCTTGCTGATTAAACGTTTTAATACTGATGTGTCGTTGCTGCGCAGCGCTACAGTCTTTGGGCATAATAAGTGCCAACGGTTCAGTAAAAACTTGAATGGTTTCTATATCTGCCGAGTCTGCAGGGTATCGCGTAAAAGCAATATCAATTTCGCCACGCTGTAAGGCCTTGAGCTGATCACTGTCGGTTAAGCTATGAAAGTGGATTTTAAGCTCAGGAAACTTCGCACGAATATTTGGCATGATATACGGAAAAACTTTCATTTCCGCCACAGGTACAAAACCAATATTTAACTGTTCTTTGTTTAACTGTGCAATTTGACGAGCATCAATCACCGCTTTTTCTGCATGTTCTAAACTTAAACGTGCCTCTTTTAAAAAAGCCTTACCTTCTTCCGTCAGCTCCACTTTACGGTTTGAGCGTATTAATAACTGCACACCCACTTCATGCTCTAAGTCTTTAATTTGCTGGCTTAACGAAGGTTGCACTGTACACATGCGCTGTGCTGCTTTGGTAAAATTGAGCTCTTCAGCCACAGCTACAAAATAACGTAAATGACGCAATTCCACATTTTACCCCTTGTTGGATGTTTGAGCTTGTACACTTGCTGGAACTGCCGATACACGATAAATCAGTAAGGTAAACAGCACCATCAAAGCACAAAATAAATAGGTAAATTGATAATCAAATTTGGCAATCAGGAAGCCCATAATCACCGAGCCTACTGCCAATCCAATGTCGAATAAAGCAAAAAATGTTGAAATTGCATGCCCCATTCGTTGCTTTGACACAGCCTGAATGGCTATCGTTTGCATGCATGGAAACAATGATCCATATCCCACACCAATAAATACCGCAGATAGCCATAAAATCCACTGGTTTTGCATAAAGCTCACAATGACCAGACCAATAAAAAAGGCAATAAACGATGGATAAATAACTGAGCTTGGTCCTTTCTGATCATAGCGCTTGCCCACCCAAGGGCGCACAGTAATCATAGAGACGGCAAAAACAATGAAAAATAAACTGGCATAGGCCAACAGTTTTTTGCTGTCTGCAAATGCTGTAATAAAGCTGGTAATGCTGGAATATGAAAATGCCACCAGCATGGCCACCAAGCTAATTGGTAAAACTTTGGTTTCCACAATATCGTGTAAAGCAATGCCTTTGCGTGGCTGTTGCGCAGCTACTTCAGCTGAACTGCTATTCACCGTTTTTACTGTCGGGTTTTCTTCTACTTTAAGCGTTAAGCAAAATGCATAACCAATAAAAGTGACGCCTGTAAGTAATGCAAATAACACCGTAAAACTAGAAAACTGAATAATACTGAGCGCGAGTAAAGGGCCAAATACCGCACCTAAATTGGTCGACATCACAAAATAGCCCATACCCTCACCTTTACGGCGATCGGGTATAAAGTCATTCACTACAGGGACATTGACCGTGGTCAAAATACTGAACCAAAAACCATGTAAAAAACGAACCAGCAATAAGCTCCATAAACTATCAATGAGCAAATAACTAAAGGTAAAAAGAACAAACAATAAGCCTGCATAACGCAGTGATGGTTTTTTCCCCCACTTTTGCACAATTAAGCCTGAAAATGGCCGAATCGCAATGGAAGAAAGCAAAAATAGCGTGAGGGCTAAACCCGCCTCTTTTACACTGCCTCCCAAATCTTGCATGATGTAAACAGGCAAAACCGTGAGCGTGGCGAAATAATAAATAAACAGAAATAAGTTATTGCATAGGCACAAAATAAAAGAGCGATTCCATAAATGCTCTGGTGTCACCTGTATATCTTGAGCCATTTATGCGCCACCCTGCTCAGCCAATAACATTGGTGCCAGTGCAACCTGAATAATCTTTTCAATATAAGGCTGATCAGGTACGGCATTGAAAAAAATAATTTGATAATGAATTGCACCGTACAACATATCGAGCATCGACTCGAAATCATAATCAGCACAAATCTCTTGACGTGCTATAGCCAACTGAATCAATTTTCGTGTTTGCTCACGACGGGGTAATAAATACTGCTTAAAAAAGTCACCCGCAGCTTCGCGATGCTCAGCCATCACCACCAACAATGCACGACCGACCTGATGATTCAGTGCAATAGATAATTTCAAAAGCTGTTGTGTTAAGTTGTATTGCACTGTTTGGCTAAAGTCCAAATCAAAGACTGACTCAGTATTTTCTTTGAAAGCATCAAAAACCAAATCAGACTTATGATTCCACCAGCGGTAAATCGTCGACTTCCCTACACCCGCACGTGCTGCAATATCTTCAATACTGAGCTTACTGTAGTCGACATCGAGTAAAGCTTCATTCACTGCTTTAAGTATGCATTGCTTACGTCTTGATGTTTTTTCGGCATCATTCATTACATGCTTATCCTGTATGCATCACGTCGCACTTTGAATGTATGGGTGCTATGCGATCAAGCTAATTTCTACAATATATTTTCAAAATTTCGAAACGATACGTATCGTTTTATTTTAAGCTTAATTGACTGCATGTACTACTGCTAATCGACCAATCTGGCTTAAACTTTAGTGGAATACTCGGATTATATTGAGATTCAGTAAACACCATAGCCAAGTACGAAAATTCTTGGCCTGTATTCGCTTTCAATGCCTGTTGAATCCCGCACAGCACAATCATCAGCGCATAAAAAAGGCCACCGAAGCGACCTTTTATTTTTAAAAACCTTGCATTTAGTTGTGCATCGATTTTTTGTAAATACTACAAGATGGATGATGGTTTTCTTGTAAACGTGCAATTTTACGTTGCTCAGCCGCTTCAAAGCGACAACGTTTCCAGTCATTGTCTAAGTTGAGTTGTGGAATTGGCTTAGGTTTACCATTTTCATCCACAGCAACCATGGTGAAATAGCAACTATTGGTATGGCGCACAGTACGTTTTTGAATATTTTGAGCTTCAACACGGATACCAATTTCCATGGAAGTACGTCCCACATGATTCACGCAAGCCAAGAAAGTCACCAATTCACCCACATGGATCGGCTCTTTAAAATTCACTTTATCTACAGATAAAGTCACTACATAACTACCTGAAAAACGGCTCGCACAAGCGTATGCAACTTGATCCAGTAACTTCAGAATTGTACCGCCATGAACATTACCGGAAAAATTCGCCATATCTGGCGTCATTAGTACCGACATTGTTAATTCGGATTGGTCATCTGATGCTGGAGCAATTTGATCTAATGGGGACATCGCGTTTCTCTAGACTCGTGATAGAACAAAGATTATTGAGATTATTATAACTTTTTTAAGCCAAATAAAATGTTCAAATCGGCAAAAAACCATCATTATTATTTATAGTGATTCAACCATCATTCAAGAAAATATATATCAAGAGGTATAAATCACTATAGATCAATAATATGCAGGGTGCAGGGAAATTTATGATTCGGTTGAGGCACATCTACCATGACTTAAAGCCATCTATTTAAAGTTTCAATCTGTATGTTTTACCCTACGACCTTGCACCAAACAGATAAATAAATACTTTATGACTGTGCATCTATAGCCAAAGAACTTTTTAACATTTCTGCTGAAACATTGTCATAGGTTAATGTAGATCCGTTTCCTTCAGGTGACTCAATCACATAAGAGCCATCAATCTTGAGCTGAACCACCACGAAAATATAATTTGGCATAGAGGCCAAAGTTACGCGGTCACCAATTTGAAATTTTTGCATACAGCACTCTTTTTTCTGGACTCAGTTTTATTGATTTAAAGTATTAAACTTTGGATTTTAGTCTAGAGAATTTCAATACACTGGTAAACTTAAATATGTGAATATATAGGTTAAATATATAAATTGTCTTATTCATAATCTTTTACAGATTAATCAAAAATAATAAATACAATTCAATGCTTTAATCAAATATATTCTGCTTTTATTAAATATTTTGAACTAAAAAAGTTGCAGACTATAAACTTCAGTTGAATATGATTTTTTGCACTATAAAAAAAGAGCAGGTATATACCTACTCTTTTTTAATAAATTAACCCAGTTGACTTATATAGATTAGGCCTTACTGCTGAACTGTATATTGAATATTTTGATTCAGCGGATAGTGGTGTTTAGCATAAGCCAATGAAATCTCATTAAGCTTTTCGTCTGCTGCTTCTACCCCAGCCTGCATAGTCGCTTCACGGCCTTTCACATCAAAAATATGTGCCTTTTCACGTAAGTCTGGCTGAATCACAACATCTGCGCGTTTCATTTCTTCTTTGGCTAAATAAAACTGCATAATGTTAATGTTTTGGTTAAACAAGCCCCATACATTACTGGTTTCAGTATGAATAGGCTTCGCCAAAATATCGACAGCAATAATAATATCAGCGCCTAGTTCGCGTGCAGTGTCCACAGGCACTGGACTCACCAAACCGCCATCAACATATTCTTGCTTTTGAATTACTGCAGGAATGAACATACTCGGTATTGATACGGATGCGCGTACAGCTTGTCCTGTATTTCCTGCATTAAACACCACTTTATGTCCTTCTTGCAGTTCGGTTGCCACCACATACATTGGGATTTTGAGCTTTTCTAAAGGGACATGATCGACTTGCGTATTGACATAGTCTTCTACTTTTTTGCCATCCAATACGCCTTTTTTATCTAAACGAATCTCGCGAACATCTGCAGGCTTCATATTCAATGCAATGTCACGTAGTTCATCTGCAGACTTCCCAGAGGCATAGATTGAACCCACAATACTGCCTGCACTGGTACCAACAATAAAATCTGGACGTATGCCGTGTTGTTCTAACACTTGAATAACACCAATATGGGCGTAGCCACGTGCACCACCACTACCCAAGACCAATGCGACGATTGGACGCTTGTTTTGCTGTTTTAATTTTTTAAAATCGACCTGATTCGGTACCACATGGGCTTCCGCAATTTCACCTGAACCCTGTGTGCTCTTTGAGCTCGATATTAAGGCCTGATCTGTTGCTTTTGTGGCTTGTGCACCAATACTCTGACAACCCACAACGCCAGTCATCAGACACGTTATTAAAACTGTGTTTATATTCACGACACTTGATCCAACATATTATTCGTTTTATAAAGACGCCTAGTCTAGAACGATCCCTAAATTTGCACTGTTATGAAACGTTAAGACTCTATTACAAAAAGTATAAGTCACTCTGTGCTTTAAATCATGGAGAAACCATAGAGAATGATGACAAGTGGGTCAGTTATTTTAATGTCTTGACCATCTTGCATCATGATAAAATTTTAATCATCGGCATCGCTATGTATACATGTTCTGCATGATGTAGCTCCCATATAAAAAGCCCCAATTGAATTAGGGCTTTTTACATGCTGAAATTGCTTCCGCAGAGATGCAATTTACCAGATATCAGAGTCTACTTTGTCTTTAAATTTTGGATGATCATCTAATTTAAACACTGGCTCTTTTACTCCTTTCTTGAGTTGTGATGAATAGTCTTTCATCAGCATCAATAAGAATGGTGTTAACAATAGAATTGCAAATAAGTTAATACTTGCCATCACACCCATAAACAAATCTGCAAGGTTCCAAATCACAGGTACACTCATAATTGAACCGATATAGACCATCACCAGCACAATCACACGGAAACTAAACATCACACGGCGGTTATTGTTAATAAACTGTACATTACCTTCTGCATAAGCATAGTTACCAATCACAGATGAGAACGCAAACATAAACAAAATAATCGCTAGGAAGTCATCGCCCCATGAACCAATTTGGCTTTCTAAGGCCATTTGCGTCAATGTCACCCCTTCAAAGCCAGCGTTTTCATATAAGCCTGATGCTAAAATAATAATCGCCGTACAGGTACACACCACAAAGGTATCAACAAATACGCCTAACATTTGGATCAAACCCTGATTCACAGGATGTTTCACATCAGAGGCTGCTGCTGCATTGGGTGCAGACCCCATGCCTGCTTCATTTGAAAACAAACCGCGCTTGATACCCATCATCATGGCCATAGAGACCATAGCACCAAAGAAACCACCCGCAGCGGCATCAAACTCAAAAGCTTTACTAAAAACGAGCTGGAAGATTGACGGTAAAATATCGTAGTTAATCACGGCAATATATAGGGCCACGATTAAATACAGTATCGCCATTACAGGTACAAAGGTTTCAGCAACTTTGGCAATACGCTTAATACCACCAAAAATAAGCACACCCGTGAGTACAACTAGACAAATTCCCACCCATGAAACTACAAAATCAAAGCCACCGAGGTTTAAAACAAGGTTAGCTTTGTCCCATCCCCAAGCATGTGCAGTTGCACCCGTAATAGCATTGGCTTGTACTGCATTAAATACAAAGCCATAGGTCGAAATAAGGGTTATGGCAAACACAATCCCTAACCATTTTTGTTTTAAGCCTTGGCTGATGTAATATGCTGGCCCACCACGAAACTGTTTATTTTGGCTATCACGCACCTTAAAAAGTTGCGCAAGTGAGGACTCTACAAAAGCAGAACTCATGCCTAAAAATGCGGTTAACCACATCCAAAATACGGCGCCAGGACCACCAATTGCAATGGCAATGGCAACACCTGCAACATTACCCACACCTACACGGCTTGCGAGTCCTGTCACAAAGGCTTGAAATGGTGTGATGCCATGTTGATCATCACCCGCCTTACGGCTTCCCTTCATCACTTTAATACTATGTACAAATAATCGAACTTGTACTGCACCTGTTGCCACAGTATAAAAAATACCTACTGCAACTAAAAACACCACCAAAAAATCCCACAATGGGGTGTTTAAGGTATTAATCCACTTCAACAAGCTATCGTTAAGTTGATCGTTCATTCTGAATATCCCAAATTTTAAGCGACTCTATAAAGAAAAAAGCCTACATAGAGGCTTTTTTCCTATCTCTTAGACAAAGAATTTAAGAATCAACTGAATGACTGTCGCATTAATCAAGTCTACGAAAAATGCACCACACAGTGGAACAATTAAAAAGGCTTTATGCGAAGGTCCATACATATTGGTAATGGCTTGCATGTTGGCAACAGCAGTTGGTGTTGCACCCATACCAAATCCACAATGACCCGCAGCCAATACAGCAGCATCATAGTTTTTACCCATCACACGGAAGGTAATGAAGGCTGCATACAAGGCCATTGTTAAAGTTTGCGCGCCCAAAATCACAACAAGTGGACCTGCAAGGTCGGCCAATTGCCAGAGTTTTAAAGACAAAAGCGCCATCGCCAAATACAAAGACAATGAAGCATTTCCGAAAACATCAATGGCGCGGTCGAATATCTGAATTTTAAAAATACCTTCGAGCACATTACGCAGAATAACACCACCTGCTAGTGCCCAAACAAAGGTCGGTAATTCAAAGAATGTACCCTTGCTATAAGTCGTCATAAATTCAGCAAAGGCCAAACATGCAGCAAAAAGCCCTAACGTTGTAATCGCATTATCTGCAGTAATTAAACGAACACGATGTGGATATTCAAATGGAACATATTCTGTAGAATTAATATCTGTCAGAGGTGTTTCATCGCTTTGTGCAATTTGCTCTTGAGTACGTGGTGCTGAAATATTGTGACGGTTAATCAGCAACTTGGCTAAAGGACCACCAATAATACCACCAATAATCAAACCAAAGGTCGCACTCGCCATACCTAAGGCCAATGCACCTTGAATACCATGTTGGGTTTCAAGGATTTCGCCCCAAGCACCTGCTGTACCATGTCCGCCCGTTAAGGTAATTGAACCCGCAATTAAACCAATTAAAGGATCTAGACCTAGGAGAGTTGCTAAACTCATCCCTACTGCGTTTTGCACGACAATAAAAGTAGATACAGCAATCAAGAAGATCACCAGACCAATACCACCTTCTCTTAATTTTGCAAAGTTTGCACTTAAGCCAATAGAAGCAAAGAAGATCAGCATGAAACTGGTTTGTAGTTGTGCACTTGTGGAAATACTAAATCCCCATAGACTGTGCACAACAAGAGAGAGAATGGCAGCGACTAAACCACCTGCAACAGGTTCTGGAATATTATAGCGCTTAAGAAAATCGATTTTATTCACTAAAAAGCGACCGAGCAATAGCACAATCACAGCCGCAATCAAGGTATAAAATGCGTTAAATGTTAATTCCATCATCATTATCCTTAAGGTGCACTTAGTTGTTGTTATATGATTAATAAGCCATTGAATTACACCTTACTTCAAGCTCATTTTAGTAACTTAAAGTACAGCGTATCCAAAAGCTTGAGTCATACAAACTTCGTGCATTCTTGAGTTAGACTTCCCATTCACAGCCACTGATTTAAAGCCCGCTGGAATGATCGCAATGCCCACAAAATGAAATTAGGGCACAAATTATGGAGTTGGCTTATTTAAAGCACAGATTCCATTTCATATTGATGCAGAAATATCACTGCCAAAAGTTCAATATGAAGAAAAGTTGGACATTATGCAGTTTTTTGAAACAATTGCTTCTTTATTTACAATAAAGTGTTTAAATTACGCTGTTTTTTTACTCAATTTTAAGTTTTATTTACTTCAAAAACAAAAAACAGGAGCATTAAGCTCCTGTTTTATATTGGCTTTAATTAACCATCTAATACTTCAGTATTAGAAGCTATATTTTGCCATTAAACCAACACGGTCATCGTTAAATGTTTTACCTGCAAATGTTTCACGTTTGCCGTCTACATATTCCAAGCCAAGCTCAATCGGTTTAACTGGTGAATAAATAATGTTTAACCAAGCCTGTTGTAGTTCTTTGTTGGCATTTGCACTGACATCTGAAGCAGCTTTAAGTGTTTTTGCATATTTAGTATCGTCATCCGCTAAAATAATGCCATAACCTAAAGTTGAACGAAGTTTTTCGTTAAATTTATAGGTTGCACCCACTTGTACAGCAGTAAATTCATTTTGTTCAATGTTTTTACCATCAACAATATATGCTGAATTTGCGCCATATAAATAGTTGCTGTTGCCTTGGCTATAAGATACATCACCGTTCAGTTTCAGCTGATCATTTACAGCATAAGTCGCGCCGGCAGCCAGACCCCAAGCGGTTTCTGTATCATCGGCAGCTTTAGATTTATAGTTTTCCACCAATGCGCGGGCAGAAGCTGTGCCTTTGCCGTCAGCAAAGCCATGAAACAGTTTCGCAGTCAGGTTTGGAACACGGTAGCTTAAATCGTCAGCAGTAAACGCTTTGCTGTCACCTTCTTCCGCAGAAACCAGCAGCTGTGTCAGCGGCGCAAGATTAAAGTTATAGCGCACTTGCGGTACACGAGTGGTGCCGCCGCCGATGTTTGTGCTGAAATCAATCATTTCAGGCGCATGGCTAGATAGGAAGTTAGAAGTTGTTTGACCGAATAACCAGTTGTTATAGGTTAAATATGCATGACGAATTCGGAAACCTTCACCCTTAACGCTATCTGGATCGGCAAAGTCAGCCTCAACTTTACCGCCGACTTTATTGCCTTCACCGACATTGGTAGTGAAGTCTAAGCCTAGACGTGTGGTTTTAGCCGTTGCGCGCAGCTTGTCGCTGGCTTGACCCGTAGATCCTGCAACACCGCCGAAGTCGCCATCCGCGCCTTCAATAATGTAGTTGGCATCACCGCGGACAAAACCATATAGGTTAACTTCTGCACCCGCTTTAGATTTAAAACCAGACAATGGTGATGAAGTTGGTGCAGCCACTGGTGCTGGACGTGCTTTTACTTGTTGAATGTCAGCTTGTTGCTGAACTTGTACTTGCTGTTGTTGTTGGATTAATGCCTTAAGCTCGGCAACTTCTGCACGTAGTTGTGCAATTTCTTTTTGTTCAGTTGTTGCGGCTTGCGCTGAGCTCAACATAATTGCAGTAACGGCCGCTGCTAAACTCACTTTAAGTACTGGCGCTTTAAGCTGTACAAGTTTCATATTTCCTCCAAAGAAATCTTTGTTTTAAATTTTAAATTGCATACATCGCATGCAAAAATTATGCTGAAAGACGATTATTTTTTGAAATTTTACATTTTAAGTAAAATCCCTTTCCCCCACAGGTGATGTGCAGATTCTATATTAATTTTTCTAAGCATTACCCCATTGCTTTATAATTTAATCATATAAACTAATCGAGCAAATTAGGAAGAGTTCTTAGAAAAATTAGCTTTCGCATTATGCGTGAAGCTCGTCCATTTTTATGTTTAATAGGTTAATATCCATACAAACAACCTACTCCCTTCTATCGATACAACTGCATTGCATCAAAGATGTTGGATATTTGAGCTAAATTTACCCAGCCTGACCATCACTGCTTTAGTCTTAGCTATACGCAATATTTCTGCGAAGCTTGGCATAAACCCTCAATCGTATGTTTTGATTATGTCGCATCACAGCTTAAACACTTGATGCCCTGTCATCTCTTTGTCATGTCCATACATTAATGCTTGCATATTTCGACCCACTACCAACCTTTTAGGTATATTTTTATATCAAAAAGGTATTTAACCATTCATCAACTCTGTTTTAGTTTTATTCCACACAGCGCACAATCTTGCACATTTCAACACAGCGCAGTAAATAAACAAGCTAACTTACGCACGGCTCAGTCCAAGACAGCCATAAAAAATCACAATTTTAAAATAAAAGGATGCCCATGAATTCGTCTCTCACCCAAGCTGTCGACCACGTAATCAGGTCACGCCATTCTGTACGTGCTTTTTTAGATACCCCTATTTCTACCGAAATGCTGAAAGAGATTTTGCATGTTGCCAGTCGTGCACCATCAGGAACCAATACCCAGCCCTGGAAAGTCTATGTGGTACGTGGTCAAACACGCGACCTTTTAGTTGAACGTGTATGTACAGCCCAAAATGAGTTATTTGTAAACCCTGCTTTGTCAGCGCAATACCAAGAAACTTTTGCCTATTATCCACAGCAGTGGCTTTCGCCATTTATTGAGCGTCGCCGTGAAAATGGCTGGGGCTTGTATGGCTTACTCAACATCCAAAAAGGCGAAAAAGAAAAAATGGCGGCGCAGCAACTGCGTAACTATAAATTGTTCGATGCGCCTGTCGGGCTATTTTTTACGGCACACCAATCTTTAGCGATCGGCTCTAAAATGGATATCGCCATGATGATTCAAAATGTCATGCTAGCAGCCAAAGCACGTGGCCTCGATACCTGCCCGCAAGCCGCTTGGAATCATTTCCATCAGCTAGTTTTAGATACGATTGGCGCACCCGCAGATGAAGAATTGGTCTGTGGCATGGCCTTGGGCTACGCAGATCCTGACGCGATTGTGAATCAGTTTTTAACGCCA
This sequence comes from Acinetobacter sp. WCHAc060006, assembly GCF_004209135.1. Lineage (NCBI taxonomy): Bacteria > Pseudomonadati > Pseudomonadota > Gammaproteobacteria > Moraxellales > Moraxellaceae > Acinetobacter > Acinetobacter sp. WCHAc060006. Next base: position 26,487 of record NZ_SGSS01000014.1, read on the forward strand.
CGCGTTGCAGTCGATGAGTTTGCCGTATTTGTAGATGAATAAGCCCGTGTCGGGTATTTCATCGTACTTCCGTACAGCTACCCAGCGACAATTTAGCTTGCAGTTCGTTGCTGATCAATGCGCATATATCGATAAGCCATAAATGCGACAGCAACAAAACCAAGCATCAGCACAGCCATATTGAGCTGTGCACTCCACATTAAGAAATTGAGAATGACACCACCCAACAAGCCACAGGCAAATTGCATACTGCCCATAATGGCGCTGGCTGTTCCTGCACGTGCACCTTGATGTGACATAGCGAAAGCCATTGCATTCGGACCTGTAAGGCCAATGCCAGATACCGCACAGAACATACCCAACATCACCAAAGGCAAGCTCTGCACAAACACTGCACTGAGTAATAAAACTAACACCCCAAAACTTTGAATGCTCAATCCTAGTTTTAAGCGCCCATATACCGTGGTTTTATTTGCCAATACATTATTCAATGTCGATAGCAACATGATCCCAAAGGCATTAAAGCCAAAGGCATAAGCAAAATGCTGTTGCGACATGGCAAAGTCAACCATCAAAATGCTCGCGGATGCACTGATATAACAAAACAAGATCCCACCTGAGAAGCAACCAATCAGCATTGGGTATAAAAAGCGTTTGTCTCGGTAAATTGTGGCATACAGCTGTAGCACTTGCTTAAAGCTCAGCTCCAAACGTCGACTGGTGGGCAAACTTTCTTTAAAGAAAAAATGCACACAGAATAGACATACACATCCCATAAAAGCCAAGAAGCCAAAGACCGCATGCCAACTAAAAAATCCTAAAATCCAAGCCCCTATCGTTGGTGCTAAGATTGGGGCAATCCCCATCACAATCATCATGCTCGAAAAGGCTTGCGCTGAGCTTTGTACATCCAAACGATCACGAATCGTTGCTCGGGCAATGACCACACCTACACAACCACCCAAAGCTTGTAAAGTACGTGCGGCAATTAAACTCCATTCATTTTGCGCGAAGTAGCACATCAAACTAGCAACAACATACAAACTCAAGCCAAAATACAGTGGTTTTTTACGCCCAATACGATCACTCACGGGTCCATAAATTAACTGCCCTAAAGCTAAACCTAAAAAATATGCAGGTAAAGTATTGGAAATCATTTGCGTACTTACCCCCAAGTCCATCGCCATTTCTGGCAATGCGGGTAAGTACATATCAATGGAAAGTGGCCCTAAAGACGTAAGGAGCGCTAAGAGTAAAATCCAAGGCTTAGAGTAACTTGTAGGTGTCGTGATATTCTTCTGCATATTGATATTGGTATTTCATTTTTAAATAGGCACTATGAAGACAAGTTTACACTGCTCATAGTATGATTTGACTAAGACCATCGTGAAATTTCACACATTCTCAGCACTGTAACTCAGTCTATCGCTACGCAAAGGATCGACATTGAACTCTTGGCTTAGCCGCATTCAGCAGGCAACCTATAACACCACCTTTATGTACACACTGCGGATGCTGATTGCATTTGCAGGGACTGCGTTCGTCCCTTATTTCTATGGTAACCAACTGTATACCATTCCCTTAACCTTGGGTGTGGTGGCAGCAGGCCTCAGTGATATTGACGATCGCTTCTCTGTCCGAATTATGAATCAGCTCTATACCTATATTGGCTTTTTCATTACCGCTGTTTCTATTTATGTGTTGTTTCCTTATCCCATTCTCTTCGCAATCGGACTGATTGTGTCCTGTATTGGGTGGATTTTATTGGGTTCTTTAGGTAGACGTTATGCCACCATTTCTTATGGTTGCTTAGTGATTTCTGTTTATTCTATGTTAGGTGTGCATTTATTTGAGCATTGGTACACCCAAGCTGGCCTGCTGGTTATTGGAGCCATGTGGTATGGCTTAATCTCGACCATTAGTTTTTTACTCTTTCCTGTACGCCAAGCACAAGATAAGTTAGCTCAAAGCTATTCATCTTTAGGCGATTTCCTCTTTGCCAAATCCAACTTGTTTGATGTCGATATGACGCCCACAAGTTATCAGCAAAGTATGATTGAGCTGTCTCTAGAAAACGGTAAATTGATTGCCATTTTTAATGACATGAAAACAGCGCTCCTGACCCGACTTAAAGGCGACCGTGGTCAAAAAGATACGCGTCGTAGTTTGCAATATTATTTTGTCGCACAAGATATTCATGAGCGTGCCGATTCTGCACATATTGACTACCAAAAGCTGGCCAAGATTTTTGAACATAGCGACATTTTATTTCGTTTTCAGCGTGTGCTTTCCATTCAAGCCAAAGCCTGTAAAGATTTAAGTATCAGTATTTTACATCGTCAACCCTATCATCATAATACCCGCTTCAAACATGCATTTCGTAATTTACGCCATTCTTTGGATAAACTACGCGCAGAACAACACTATGACCAAGTGTGGGTCAATGCACTGTTTTCGCTGTACCAAAATTTAAAAGCCATCGACTCGCAATTACAAAACGTTGAAACAGAGCGTCATATTAAATTTGATAAAGTGAAACATGTCGAAAACCAACTCAAAGATGATGATCTCAAAGGCTGGGATGACGTCGTCGTACGAGTAAAACAACATCTTACACCTGAATCTGTGCTGTTCCGTCACGCCATTCGATTATCCGTTGTGCTGTTTATTGGCTATGTCTTTGTGCAATTAACCAATATTGAATATGGCTATTGGATTTTGCTTACTGCGCTGTTTGTCAGCCAACCTAACTTTAACGCCACTAAACGTCGCCTGTATTTACGTATTGTCGGGACGCTGATTGGGATTATCTTGGGTTATGCAATTTTGTATTTTATTCCCTCAGTCGAAGGTCAACTGCTCCTACTGATTTTGAGTGGTATTTTATTTTTTGAGCTTCGCAGTAAGCAATATGCACAAGCCACTGCATTTATCACCATTTTAGCGCTGATAAACTTTAATCTAGATGGTCTAGGCTTTGAAGCAGCCATGCCCCGTATGATTGATACTTTAATTGGCTGTGCCTTGGCCTGGTTTGGTGTGAGTTTTATTTTCCCCGATTGGAAATTCCGCCGTCTGGGGCGCACCATCAATCGTTCATTACAAGCACAGTGTGATTATTTAACCGAGGTGGTAGAACAATATAAACATGGCCGCAACAATGGTTTAAATTATCGCATTGTGCGTCGTGCTGCGCATAATACCGATGCAGATGTCGCCTCTTTAATTTCAACGCTTGCCACAGAACCAGATTTTGACAGCCATCAAAAAGCGCTCGCTTTTGAGTTTTTATGTCTTAACCACACTTTCATTAGCTATATTGCAGCCTTAGGTGCACATCGTGCAAAAATTGGAGATCCTGAAATTTTACAACTGATGGCACAAGCACTGGATGATATTCAAGGTGCTCTGTTAAAAGATGAAGTCCCAGACTTAAGCGCACAGAATATGATTAGTCAGATTCGTCAGCGTTTAGCACTACAAAATGACGAAGACCAAAAGTCACTGATTATTTTGCAACAACTGTCTTTAATGTTTAGTATTTTGAAACAACTCAGTCAGTTAAAGCAAAATTTAAGTCATGACCATGATCAAAAGTCGACTGAATTGGCCTCATTATAATTTGAGTATTTTTGACACAATATGCTCCCTGAATCGGCATAAATAATGCTAAACTTTTGGGAGTTAAAAATCTGTTAGTTTCACTATGACCGCGAAAAACTTATACGCCTACACTTTACAGCCTATACCTTATGAAGTTTCTGAAGAAGAACAACGCAACGCGCAATTGGTTCTTTCACGTAGCAACTTCAAAATTGGCACCAAAGCATGGATCATCATGGGCGCTATTTTAGTGCTTGCGATGGCTGGCATCATTTTATTAAAAAACTATTCAACTATTTTCTGTTGGGTTGCTATCGTCTGTGTTGTGATTTACTTCTTGGTACGCAAATTTGGTATCGAGTGGTATGTTAAACGTAAATTGAAAGAAACACCTGTTCAAGAAATCAAAGGTTTACGCTTAGGTGTACAGCCACATGGTTTATCTATGCAACAGCAAGTTGGCCTACAAATGGGCAATATGACTGTGGGCTGGAAAGACATTTATGAATGGTACAACACACCTGAATTCATCTTGGTGAACTTTAAAATTAAAGGCCAACAAGGTGCATATATTTTACCTAACCGTCTAGACAGTAAAAACTTCTCATTCAACACGATTCGCAAACACTTAAAAGAAACTGTAGGCGAAGCAAAAGCTGTTTAATTCTTGCTGTTGAATTAAAAAAGCCTCCTCTTTGGGGGCTTTTTTATGCTTGATCCTTCTCTTAAAAATTTGAATCAATGCATTAAAATGTAAATGAGAATAAATATTATTTGTAATCCACATTATTTTTACACTTTCTCAGATTATAATAGTTCTCATTTCGAACTCTCACGCCACCCCTCGCATGTTTAAAAAGATCCTCTTCCAACTCCACTGGTTTTTCGGTATTAGTGCCGGCCTGATTCTTTCCCTCATGGGTATTACTGGCGCTTTGTATTCCTATGAACAGCCCATCCAAAAGTGGCTGAATGCCGACAGTTATACGGTTCAGGTGCCCAATACCCCCAAAATGACACCTGCTGAAATTTATCAACATTTTCAGCGTACAGATGCTTCAATCAAAATTAATAGCATCACGATTGAATCAGAAGCCTCTGCATCGTCTACTGTGAATATCGTCAAAGAAGGTGCACGTCGTGGTTATAACATGATGATTAATCCTTATGACGCAACGGTACTTCCAGAAGTTAAAGGCCGAGAATTCTTCCAATTTGTTCAGCAATTGCATCGTAATTTAACCGTTGGTCCTGTGGGTAAACAAATTACAGGTGCTTGTACGCTCATTCTGATTTATTTTTTACTTAGTGGCTTGTACTTACGCTGGCCAAAAAAGCATTCTATAAAGCAATGGTTTGCAGTTAAACCCCAATTAAAAGGCCGTAACTTTATTTGGGATTTACATGCAGTGATTGGCACATGGGTGGTTATTTTTTATCTAGTTTTGGCATGTACAGGCTTGTATTGGTCTTATGGCTGGTGGCGTGATGGCATGTTTAAAGTTTTAGGTGTAGAGCGTCCACAACCTGAAATGCAAGCCAATGCAGGCCCTAAAGCACAAGGTTCAGAAGCTAAAGGATCTTCTACAAATGCGCAGCGGGCTGAAAGCACAGGCTCTACTTCCGAAGGTAAAAAGAATCCATCTGAGAAAAAAGGCTTAGCACCAGAACAAATCAGCTATGCGCTTACACAAACCTGGACTGGCTTTAACCAAAAGATTGCACGTGAATACTCGAGTTTAACGCTGAATATTCCTAAAAAATCAAATGGTACGGTCGAACTCACCTTTGTGGACGCTGTGCCACAGCACGAACGTGCACGCAACAAAGCCAGCTATAACTATCAAACGACATCTATTGAAAAATTAGAACTGTATGAAGATAAAAAGCTGAATGAAAAAATTATGACGAGCATGCTTCCTGTGCATCGTGGTAGTTTCTTCGGGCCTGTTTACCAGTTCTTTGCCATGCTTTCATCATTGATCATGCCCTTGTTCTTTGTAACGGGTTGGATGCTGTACCTCAAACGCCGTAAGCAAAAGCGCTTAACACAAGAGGCACGTCAGAGCTTAACAGCAGTCAGTCTTGATCCGAATGCAAGCCCTTGGCTGGTAATCTATGCTTCGCAAACAGGCGTGTCTGAGCAATTGGCTTGGCGTACTGCAACAAGTCTACAAGAAGCTCGCCAACCTGCGTCCGTTAAAGCACTACAGCACGTCACCGTAGATGATCTCAAATCCAATGGCCAAATCTTATTGGTTGCCAGCACCTATGGTACAGGCGAAGCACCTGATTTAGCGGCAAGTTTTGAGAAAAAAATCATGACGCAAACACTGGATTTAAGCCATGTTCGTTATGCTGTTTTGGCTTTGGGCTCACAAGAATATACTGAGACTTTCTGTAGCTTTGGTCATCGTCTCGATGCATGGTTGAAGCAAAATGCTGCTCAAGCTTTGTTCCCTCTTATTGAAGTGGACAATGCCAATGCACAAGCAATTCAGCAGTGGAATCAGGCCTTAGCCAAAAGCACAAAGCTTGAATTACAAGCCATGAGCATTGAAAAAACCTTTGATCAATGGCAACTAAAACAACGCACGTTACTTAACCCAAATAGCTTGGGTGCACCTGCATTTAATATTGAATTACACGCCACGCATGATGTGAGCTGGAAAGCGGGTGATATTGCTGAAATACAACCAGCCAATAGCCAAGAACGCATTCACGCCTTCATGCAACAACATCATATTGCGCCGCATGCCCTTGTGGATACTACACAGCAATGTATTGAACAGATGCTATGGGATCGTGATTTAACAATTGAAGTTGAACCCTTTGCCAACTTAGATCATTTGCTTGAACAGCTCCCGCGCCTACCATCACGTGAATACTCGATTGCCAGTATTCCAGAACAGCATGTACTGCGTTTGGTGATACGCCAACAATCTGATGCCCAAGGTCAATTAGGTCTAGGTTCGGGTTGGTTAACAGCACATGCGCAGGTAGGTGAGCAAATCGCTATGCGTATTCGTACCAACGAATCCTTCCATTTAATTTCGGACAATCGTCCAGTGATTTTAATTGGTAATGGTACAGGGATTGCTGGGCTTATGAGTCTACTCAGTGCACGTATTCGCTCAGACTTTACCCAAAACTGGCTAATCTTCGGCGAACGTCAACGTGAACATGACTTCTTCTATCAAAGTACAGTAGAAGCATGGCAAAATACTGGCATGCTGAAACGCCTTGACCTTGCTTTTTCACGCGACCAAGCAGAAAAAGTTTATGTTCATCATAAACTTCGTGAGCAAGCCAATGAACTTCGCACTTGGGTTGAACAAGGTGCTGTAATCTACGTATGCGGTAGCATTCAAGGGATGGCAACCGATGTAGATCAAGCGCTACAAGATATCTTGGGCGAAGCAAGCATTGACCAATTAAAACAAGAAGGCCGTTATCGTCGAGATGTCTATTAATGCACTCGGAAGGCATAATTTGTTGAATAAGAAACCGAGCATCATTGCTCGGTTTTTTATGCACGCCAAACCCAGTACACTTGCCACAGATATCTTGAGCACCTAACTCCTAATCCATTATGAAAAGAATAGTTGTATTAATCGTTGGTCTACTACTTTGCATCGACAGCATTTGGCTACTTTGTTTAGGTGAAGACCATTTTGGCGTGCAGCTTCCCCTCTTACTTGGAGTTATTTTTATCCTGATTACTATTTTAAGCCCTCAGATTAAGATCTTATATCAGCAAAAAATCTGGTTTAAACGTAGTTGGATGTGTTTATGGGGAATATTTTGGCTGTGGCTTATTAGTTTGCTGGGATTTTTTTCTTTTATGCAACACTACAGTAATCAAACGCAGTACATTCCAAATGTAAAAGCAATTATTGTGCTGGGTGGCGGTACTCAAAATAACCAAGCACCACCCGCTGTGATTGAACGCTTAAACACCGCAGCTCGATTAGCAACTGATCATCCGAATATCCCACTGATAATGACTGGTGGAATTGGACTCAATAAAACAGTATCTGAAGCTTCGGTTATGCAACGTTATCTGATACAACAGCAGCACATTCCAGCTTCACGTATTTATTTAGAAGAAAAAAGTACCAGTACTGAACTCAATTTTGCCTATAGTAAAACAGTGTTAGCAAAGCTAGGAATTGACCTAAATCAACCCATTGCAGTGGTCAGCAATGACTTTCACCTGCCCCGTGCTATCGCAATTGCCCACCACCAAGCATATCGTCAGGTATATGCAGTATCCGCTCCAACACCGCTATACTTACGCTATAACGCTTGGCTAAGAGAATATTTTGCCTATATCAGTGGATATGCATTAGGTGAATATTAATCAGCACCATTGGCTTGCTATAAAATTAATTTAAACGGATATTGCGCGGTAAAGGAAAGTCCATTTCTTTAAAGACTTCTGGTCGCTGCGTATATACCTGATATAAATAATTTTTTAAATCTAGTAACATTTTTTCAGGGGCAACCAAAATATTCTGCCCTTCTGGTGTTAAATCCAGCGACAAAGCAGTATTTTCTTGACGTAAAAAAGGAATGACTTTTTCAATAAAATCTTTAAGTGAAATTTCTTGAATTTCGTATTTTGCCCAATTGTCTTTAATCAGCAGTTTAGCCAAACTTTTATTACGCCACACAGCAAATGCTTTTTGGCCTGTTGGTGTTGCACACAAAGCCCAGCCATCTTGATACAGTGCGATTAAATTGCCCTGACCAACAAGGTGTTCAATAAATTGTTTATAAATATCTTGAGGATTAAAAGTTGTATTTTGTGTTTTAGACGCGGCCTTGCGCTGATAAGGATTTCTCATTATTGTCCATACAAATTAAAATTATTATACATTACGGATTTTATGGAAAAATTATGCAATAGGCAATATCAAAGCAGTGCGCTTAATAATATTTAAATTGAGATATATAGAAAATATGGTGGGCGCTGACGGGATCGAACCGCCGACATTCTGCTTGTAAGGCAGACGCTCTACCAACTGAGCTAAGCGCCCTGAGGAATAAAAACAACGCTGTTGTTTTTATGACGCAAGACAAACGAAATTTGTAGTCTTGGTATTTGAAACATCTTAAATCTCAGGAATTTAAGACTTCTTAAGATAAATGGCGCAGCGGACGGGACTTGAACCCGCGACCCCCGGCGTGACAGGCCGGTATTCTAACCAACTGAACTACCGCTGCATCACGTTACTTCCGAGGAAGCACATTATATCTTAAAGATATATGGTGGGCGCTGACGGGATCGAACCGCCGACATTCTGCTTGTAAGGCAGACGCTCTACCAACTGAGCTAAGCGCCCTTTAAGGGTTTTGATTCTAGGAATGGCGCAGCGGACGGGACTTGAACCCGCGACCCCCGGCGTGACAGGCCGGTATTCTAACCAACTGAACTACCGCTGCATCACAAGAATCTGGTGGGCGCTGACGGGATCGAACCGCCGACATTCTGCTTGTAAGGCAGACGCTCTACCAACTGAGCTAAGCGCCCTCAATATGCTAAACTGTGTAAATGGCGCAGCGGACGGGACTTGAACCCGCGACCCCCGGCGTGACAGGCCGGTATTCTAACCAACTGAACTACCGCTGCACTTACACAATATCGCTATTGCGGATCAAACGATGTTTTTAGATTTAAAGTGGCGCAGCGGACGGGACTTGAACCCGCGACCCCCGGCGTGACAGGCCGGTATTCTAACCAACTGAACTACCGCTGCACTATAAATCTAACAATGAAAGAGTTTGGTGGGCGCTGACGGGATCGAACCGCCGACATTCTGCTTGTAAGGCAGACGCTCTACCAACTGAGCTAAGCGCCCTTTCAAAGCACTTCATCGCTTGATGAGGTGCATTATAGAGAATCCTCACCCAGTGTCAAACGCTTTTATGCCAGTTTTCCACTTTTTATGTTTGACTGATTAAAAAATAAGTAATCTGCTATAAAAATCAACATATTCTGCTTATTTTTTAATTCAATGCATTCATTTCATGTAATGAATGCACATAAAAATGCTTTTTATTTTATATCGACTAGCCTTCACGGCATATTTATTTAGCGTGATATTCAATTTTCACTGTAAAATCGCATCATTTTTAAGCAACGTTGTTTTAAAAAGCATTTTTTGACTTGCTATTTAAATTTAGGCAATCAATTGAACTGCTATTAATGAATACTATAACGCTTGTCTTAAGTATTTCGCTTATTTCATAAATAGATGAGTCGTGCATATACCATCAGATTTGTTCTGATTTTAAATATACGATCGCATCAACTGGGATCAATTCAAATAATTCCATCACATCTGTATTGCGCATACGAATACAGCCATGTGAAATAGGAACTCCCATCGGTTCTGTGTCCGGTGTACCATGAATGTAAATATAGCGCTGATAGGTATCACATCCCTCGCCTTGATTAAAACCAGCCTCTAAACCCGCCAACCATAAAATGCGGGATAAAATCCAATCACGTTCAGGATATTGCGTAGCTAAAGCAGGACTATAGATTTCACCCGTGGCTTGGCGTGCTTTAAAAACTGTATTTTGTGGCATGTCTGCACCAAATTTCTCCGCAATACGGTGCCAACCTCTTGGTGTCTTACCACTATTTTCAGTTTCACCTATGCCATTTTTACCACTCGAAATAAGATAGCTTTTATTGAATTTGGGTAGGCTTAAACGTTGCTGATCTAAATCAATCACAACGTCAACTTGATCTGGACTAAATTCCATCATGGCGCTTTCTCTGTTTCAATTTTTGTGGTTTTAGCACGTGATTCAGGTTCTGGACGTAGCCATAGCCAAATGGCAACCGCCAGCATGGTTACATCGGTAAATATTTTGACGGCCAAAGGTGCATTGGTAAACAGCATGACCACTGCACTTATAAACATCATGATCGATGCGAACCACTTTGCTTTACGTGGCACTGTGCCATTTTCTCGCCATGCACGAAGCGTTGCGCCATATTTAGGATGATTTAACAGCCATGCATCCATCTGTGGCCAACCTTTAGAGGCCGCCCATGCCGCTAATATCAAAAATACTGTTGTTGGCATTCCAGGTAAAAGTGCCCCGATGAAGCCCAATAGAACAAAGATCAATACTAAGCTTCGCCAAAACAACGTTTTCATACCCAGACCTAATTCGTACAATACGCTTAGTATAATGCGTTTTTTAAGCTGCACCGTTGCAATTCTGCATTATTGTCATAGCATACTGGTGCTATTCTTATATTGAGGCCTAGGCCACCATGACTCACATCTCATTGCCGTCTTGCTATTTTGAGCCATGGTTAAGCTATCAGCAGCCCTGTGTCAGACAACTGGCTTTTAGCATTGCCAGTCCAAATATTTTAACTCAACTTCCACCAGAGCTCGCACTTACACACCTATTTGAATTGCATGATGATCTTATCTGGAAACAGCACTATACGCGCTATATACCGCGCTTAGAGGCTTTAGATAAAGACCCAACTGAATTATTAGATTTTATACACCAACTCAAAAGTACCCGTCTTGGCCTGCGCTTTGAAATGTTGATTTGGTTTTGGTTACTTGATCGTGATTACCATCATTACGAACTGATTGGGCACAGCATTCAAAAAATTGATGGCCCTAAAACGCTAGGCGAACTTGATTTTGTCCTTCGCAACTTAGAAACCCAAGAAATTGAACATTGGGAAATTGCGCTCAAATACTATCTTGCTGAAGGTGATTGTTCAATGCCCTCTTGGTATGGTCTCAACCGCAGTGACACACTCAGTAGAAAGCTCCATCATTTCACACAAAAGCAGTTTCAATTTAACGACGCTTTAGAACACCGCATACAACGTAAATACTGCATGCTCAAAGGACAGCTTTATCTACCCGTAGATAAATCACATGAATTACCCGATTGGGTCAATCCAGCGCGTAGAATTGGTCACTGGGGCCATCACATCCCTCATCCAAGTGAGCAGTATTATCGATTGCAACGTCATGAATGGATCTGTGCACACGCAGCACTTAGCAGTATCCCTGCATACTGGTGGACGGATGGTCTTTATAAGCAATCACATCAAGAAAATTACTATATGTATCGTCAACCAAATTTATTACAAACCCATTAAGGTTGAATTTTAAACAGTTCGAGATTTGTTTTTATTACATTTAATTACCGAACACCTATAAAAATTGCATACTTTTCACGCAGTGTATTTTTTAATCTAATTTTACGGAGAAAATTTATTATTCGTAAAACTGGAGAAACACATGAAGAAAATTATTGCTGCTTCACTTCTTGTAGCCTTTGCTTTAGCTGGCTGTAATACTGTAAAGGGTGTGGGTCAAGACGTATCTAAGGCTGGGCAAGCTGTAACAGGCACAGCAGAGCGCACTTCTGATGAAATTCGTCGCAATTAATGCGAATAAAATCGGCTTAATCGGCTGATTATTGAAAACCCTATTTAAATAGGGTTTTTTTATGTTTAAATTTTCCTTATCGTCAGGATTCGCCTATTATATTGCGACATTTTTGACTTAAAGATTCAGCATGACTTCATCAGCGACACTCGATCTAAGCCTACAGCTTTTACGTCAACCCTCAGTAACGCCAGTAGACCACAGTTGCCAAAACATTATGGCTGAACGTTTGGAAAATATTGGCTTTAAGATTGAAAATATGCGTTTTGACGACGTAGATAATCTTTGGGCACGTAAAGGCACTGAATCTCCTGTGTTTTGTTTTGCAGGACATACCGATGTTGTACCTACGGGTAATTTAGATGCTTGGGGTTCAGATCCATTCCAACCCGAAATTCGCGACGGTAAACTGTATGGCCGTGGTAGTGCTGACATGAAAACGGCCTTGGCAGCAATGGTCGTTGCTTCTGAGCGCTTTGTTGCAAAGCACCCTAACCATAAAGGCTCTATTGCTTTTTTAATTACTTCGGATGAAGAAGGCCCATCTATTAATGGTACGGTCAAAGTCATTGAAACACTTGAAGCACGCCAAGAAAAAATGACATGGTGTTTGGTGGGTGAACCATCGAGCACAAATACTCTTGGTGACATTGTTAAAAATGGCCGTCGTGGTTCACTCAATGCCAAATTAACAGTTAAAGGCAAACAGGGCCATGTGGCTTACCCACACCTTGCAGTAAACCCAATTCATACGGCATCTAAAGCGATTGCAGAACTGTGTGAAACTGTTTGGGACAATGGCAATGAATACTTCCCTGCCACCACATTCCAAATTTCAAATATTAACTCTGGCACAGGCGCAACCAATGTTGTACCTGGGACTATGACGTCATTATTTAACTTCCGCTACTCAACAGAAGTCACTGCAGAAGAGTTAAAGGCACGTACTTTAGAAATTTTAGACCGTCACAATGTAGAATATGACATTGAATGGACACTGTCTGGCTTACCTTTCCTCACTCCTGTGGGCGAGTTGGTCAATGCTGCCAAAACTGCCATTTTAAATGTGACAGGTGTTGAGACTGAGCTTTCAACCAGTGGTGGAACATCTGATGGTCGCTTCATTGCTCCTACTGGCGCTCAGGTGCTCGAATTAGGCGTATTAAATGCCACAATCCATCAGATCAATGAACATGTAAATGTGGCCGATCTCGAGCCTCTAGCTGAAATTTATGAACAAATTTTAGAAGGCTTATTGGCTGTTTAATTTTTACATAAAACAAAAAAGGAATTCCGTAGAATTCCTTTTTTTATGCCTCATGACATTAGGATTGAAGCTGCGTTTGTATGTAGTTCATATTTGGGATATGAAAAACTTTCTCCCCCATACGCACATATTGGAAAATTGCAGGATCGGTTAAAGTCTTATCTTCATCTACAATTTCAGAAATACGTAAACGAATCGTTTTTGGCATTTCATCGCACATCAATGCAAAACGTTGCTGTACGTCTTCACCTTCAATCACCAATGCTACACCAGATTTGCGCTCTGGTTGGTTGACCGCATATACAGGGAGTTTCAATTCATGCCATTGCACGAATTGCACTTTGGTTTCGCTGTCTAGTGCAGATAAAATGATGTTTTGTGGTAAAAGCATCGGCTCTTTACCATGACATTCAATAATATAAGCATCAATAAACCCTGTAGAAACAGTAATTAAATGCTGTAATTCTTGCTGATTAATTTTATCAGTTACTGTATTCACCGAAGTTTGTTCAGTCATAGATCAACTCCTGTTTTTCGGCAATCAACGCTTCAATGTTAGCAAGCAATTCCGCTTCTTGGAATGGTTTACCCATATAGTGGCTGACGCCCAAACTGAACGCACGCTCACGGTGTTTTTCACCCGTACGCGATGTGATCATAATAATTGGCAATTCTTTGTGGATGTCGTGATGTCGAACCAAGTTGGTTACTTCGAAACCATCCATACGTGGCATTTCGATATCCAGTAACATCAAGTCTGGTCTTACATTTTCAAGCTGTTCAATCGCATCCACACCATCTTTAGCGGTAATGATGTCATAGCCTTGACGCTCAAGCAGACGCGACGTTACTTTACGTACCGTTACGGAGTCATCGACAATCATCACAAGACGACGTGCATTACCATGACGGCTCAGATCACGCGAATCAGACACATGTTTAAGACGCTGCGTCGTTTGAATCTGACGGGCAATATTTTGACCATCTAAAATCAAACACACCTGACCATCACCTAAGATCGTTGCACCTGCAATTGCTCCAATATTAGAGAACTGCTGACCAATTGGTTTCACCACAATTTGAGCACGCGAACCAATTAATTGATCAACCAATAATGCAATCGTTTGACCACTGTTTCCTTTAATTAAAAGTACAGGCAATGAATGAGAAACACTGCTTAAACGTGGTACTGGCTGGTTTGACACAAATTCAGATAGATAACGTAACTTGTAATTTTCATTATCAATTTTGAATGTATCTGCCTTGCTATTGAAATAGCTTTCTAAAGCAGATGGCCCAATACGTACAATACGGTCAATTTGTGCCAACGAAATCGCAAATTGTTGATCACCCACTTTCACCATCAAGGCATCACTTACAGCCACTGTGGTTGGTACACGAATCGTAAAGGTCGTGCCTTTGCCCAATTCAGACTCAACACTCACATGACCACCCAAAGCTTTGATTTCACTTTGTACTACGTCCAGACCTACACCACGACCAGAAATTTGGGTTACTTCCTTCGCGGTACTAAAACCAGGATGGAAAATTAACTGCAAAATTTCTTGCTTGTCGAGTACTTGATCGGCCTTAATTAAACCTTGGCTGAGCGCTTTTTCTTTAATTTTGCTCTCATCAATCCCTTTACCATCATCGCTAAATGACACAAGAACGTCTGTACCTTGGCGACTAATGTTCAGAACAATATGACCCACCTCAGGCTTATTCAACGCAATACGATCTGTCGTTTCCTCTAGACCATGGTCAATCGCGTTTCGAAGCATGTGCTCGAAAGGCGTAACCAGACGCTCTAAGATCGTACGGTCTAATTCACCTTCGGTGTTTTGCACCACCAACTCCGCTGGGCGGTTTAAGGTGGTTGAGGTTTGACGCACAATACGTTGTAAACGAGGTAACATCCGTGAGAACGGAACCAAGCGAGTACGCATTAAACTTTCTTGAATTTCTGCCTGAATACGTGACTGTTGTAATAACAAACCTTCTGTATCACGGATTTTCTCGGACAGCGTACTCTTAAAGTCCACCAAATCCGATGCAGACTCGGCCAATGATTTTGACAATTGGTTTAAGGATGAATATTGGTCCATTTCCAATGGGTCAAAATCAGCATAACGTGAGTTTTCTGTACCATGCTTAGCAAGAATTTGTGATTCAAGCTCACCGTCCATTCGACGTAGCTGGTCAGCTAAACGCTTAATCGCCAATTCCATCTCATTGAGCGTATTACCCAATTGCCCCAGATCCATCTCAATACGCGAACGGTTAATTGAGTTTTCGCCTGACAAGTCAATCATCTTCTCAACCAAATCAGCTGAGATACGAATCATTTCATTGCTATTATCAGTGGCTAATGTATCTGTCCATTCACCTTGCATAGAAGGTGGCTCTACACCATCACCCTGAATAAATTCAAAGTTACGTGTTGCTGAACCTTGACCATCCACACTGCGACGGCTTGGCAACTGTGCCGTTACATCGACGTATTCAATCGACTCTAAACTACGTTTAATACTATCGAAGTTGCTGTAATCTTTTTCGAAGATTCCTTGCTTCAACCAGCTGAGTGTTGTTTGTAGTAAGTCGTCGTAAGCGTTTGAGTTAAAATGATGAACCGCGAATTGCTCAAACGTTGTTTCCAACTGATAAGCAACAGCCGCGACTGGCTCATTTTCAACCATGCGCGCGCCACCTTTAATACTGTGGGCTGCACGTTGTAATTGAAGCAAAATACTACGGTCACTACGCTGATCAAACCATTGAATTAATAACTCAGCAGCTTGTTCCAGAATCTCTTCAGCTTCTTCCAGAAAGGTTTCTTCCACCACTGAAAGAAGTTCATCGTCCACCGATGTAGAAGCACTTGCTACTGAAGAACTTGGCTCGATGACTTGAGCAACTGGTTCAATCACAGCAGGTGTTTCAAATTCAATCGCTTCAATTGAAACAGTTGGTACTTCAAATTCAATGACTGGACTGTCTTCGACTGGTGCAGGGTGCACCTCAATGTCCACAACTTCAGGAGTACTTGCCACAGTCGCACTTGATTCGACCTGACCTTCAACAATGCTTTGGATATGGGTAAGGATATCAACAGCTTCAGTCGCAGCGTAGTCTACGCCCACATCACGAATCGTTTGAATACGATCTGAAAGATCATCTTGCACCAAACGAATGACTTGTACCAATGGCACAGTAGCTTGCATCTGACCACGAATTACACGTTCGTAGATAGACTCTAGTTCATGTGCAATTAAGCCAATATTGGTCGCTGAAATCATGTTTGCACCGCCTTTCAGCGTATGCAAATAGCGCATTAAATTATTTAAAGATCCTGTATTTGTTAGATCTTTATTCCAAGTATTTAAGTCGCTATCAATACCCGACAATAACTCATCAGCTTCTTCAAGGAAGATTTCAAGCAAATCTGGATCAAAGTCAGTATTTGAGTCTGTAGATTGATGCTTGGCTTGATCTTTAGCTAATTTTTGACTTAAGGTCGCAAAATCGATACCTGCAGTGCTGGTTTCAGCAGGCGCAGGAACATGGAGACTGCTTGACTCTACAGCTGTTGAGGCACTACTTGGTGCAATTTCAACTTTCGCACTTAATGTAGACAATACATTGCTACTTTCAGCTGTATCTTCAATATCTTGTTGTACAAATGCAGTTAAATCACTCAGCAACTTTTGTGCTTCATCTGATAATACTACACGCTGACCTGCAGCCAAGGTATCAAATAAATGAATAAATTCTTGATGTGCTTGAGCAAATAACTCATAAGCATAATCCAGATTTAACAGTTGCGGTTTTTGACGTAGATTGTCATAGCCTGATTTTAGCTCAGTGGTAAACTGATGAATTCCCACAGAGGCACGATTATCAGTATGTGCAAGTAGTTCATCTGCTTGCGTGCTCAGTGTTTCTAAGTATTCTGGGAATTCAGCTTTAGCTCGCGTATCAAACTCAAACTCAGCATCCAATAACAAATCAATATTTAATTCAATGAGTTTCGATACTAAACCTTGTGGTTGAATATCTGACTCCATACTTTCAGATGCAAAACCATAATCATTCCATGCATCATTGAAGGTATTGTAAATTGCATTTAACTGGCTTGTTTCACCCTTACGTAAGGTATGTAAAAAGTCGCGTACAAACTCAGAGTACTGAATCAGCAATGCAGTTTCTTTTGAAGTCGAACCGATTTCTTCTTGAAGCTGTGTTTTGAATAAATTTTCAACTTTAGAGCTTGCTTCAAAAATTTGATCGATTTGTGCCATTGATGAACTACCACGCAAAGTGTGTAGCGCACGGATTAAGGCATTATAATCTTGATGTTTGGTATCTTCTTGTTTCAAGAAGTTTTCAATTGTCTGCAGATGCTCTTCTGCTTCTTCAATGAAGATCGCAACTGTTTCTGCAATTAAATTATCTTCAGCAGGAAGTTCAATCGCTGCCAAATCAGGTGTTACAAATTCTGTTGTTTCAACTGCCTCAACTGTATCAAGCTCTAGACCTGTGACATCCGAAGAGGACTTTAAGCGAGTTGCCAAACCTAAGAGCTCTTGTAATGCTGGCTCTGGGCTTAGACCTTGTTGTAATTGTTGTCCTAAAAGGACAATCGGACGCAAATCAACCGTCAGCTCGGTGACATTTTTAAAGCTTGGATACAGCTTATATTGATAAACATTTAAAACCGTTTGAGCATACTGTTGAATCGTTGGGCTAAGCGTAAGCGAACCACCAATAACGCGGTTCAAAGTATCTTCAACTGTCCATGCCGCCTCACCCGCCGTCTTTGCGCCCACCATACGACCAGAACCCTTTAAGGTATGGAAATGGCGACGAATTGTCGTGAGCAAGTCTTTATCTTGCGGTTTGTCCAGCCAATCAGATAATAAATTATCAAGCTCGCCAAAAATCTCCTCGATCTCTTCAACAAAAATTTCTAAAATTTCTGCATCTTGATCGAGATAGCTATCCTCAGGAAGCGTTGTCGTTTCGACTAAATTTTTTAATATTTCTTTCATAGCTAAGGCTTCTTACGTTTTGCCACCAAGAAGGGTGCTCAAACTTAATTGTGACCATCACGCGAGACTTAACTTTAGAAAAAGTTAAGTTCATCTTGCCGATGCTTAGTCTGTTTCTTATTGGCATACCCTGCTCAATTGCACGGTATGCCTTTCCCCAAAGCGCGCTAACTTTAGTCTGGAAGTTTAAAGTCAGATACAGAGTCACGTAATGTTTCGGCCATATTTGCCAATTCAGAAACCGAACGCGCAGTATCGAATGTTGCACTCGTTGTTTGCGACGTAATTTCCTGTACAACGTTCATCGTTGTAGCAATATGACCCGCTGAAGCAGCCTGAAGTTTTGCAGCATCCGAAATGTTTGCAATCAGTTTTGCCAAGCTGTTCGATACCGTTTGAATTTCGTCTAGGGCTACACCCGCATCCTTAGACAAGTTCGCACCACGTACAACCTCGGCAGTTGTTTGCTCCATTGAGATTACGGCTTCGTTTGTATCCGTTTGAATGGTTTTTACAAGGCCTTCAATCTGTTTTGTTGCAGATGCTGAACGTTCAGCTAGACGCTGTACTTCGTCGGCAACCACGGCGAAACCACGACCAGCTTCACCCGCCATCGACGCCTGAATTGCTGCGTTCAATGCCAAGATGTTCGTTTGGTCGGCAATATCGTTAATCAAGGCAACAATGTTACCAATCTCTTGAGAAGATTCACCCAAACGTTTAATACGTTTAGATGTTTCTTGAATCTGTTCACGAATCGTGTCCATACCCTCGATCGAGCGGTTTACAACGTCTGCACCATTGGCAGCAATTTGTACCGAACGTTCCGCAACGACTGCTGATTCTTCAGCGTTGGCAGATACTTGGTCAATTGACAGTGCCATTTCGTTAATTGCGGCAGAGGCACCTGCAATCTCTTGTGCCTGATGCTCAGAAGCTTCTGCTAACTGGTTGGTAATACCCTGCGTATTTGCCGTATATTGTGCAACCTCTTCTGATGTTTCTGTAATACGCGATACTAAGTCACGTAACTGATCAATCGCGAAGTTAATCGAGTCGGCAATTGCACCCGTAAAGTCTTCAGATACTGTTGCGTATGAACGTAAGTCACCGTCTGCTAAGTCGGCAATCTCGTCAAGTAAACGTAAAATCGCGTTTTGGTTACGGTCATATTCTTCTTGTAAGCGACCTACACGTTGTTTATCTGACTGACCACGTAAAGAAAGTAATTTGAATACACAAATCAAGAAGGCAATTAACGTTAAAATTAAGAGCAATGCAGGTAAAACTGTTGCCCAACCTGAACCTGATTTCAAACCATTTAAGCTATCTAATAGTTTGTCTGATTCAGCAAAAATTGATGAAGATGCTTGACGTACTTTCACAATTTGTTGTGAGTTCTGCAAGATCGTCGCTGCAGCTGATTTTAGTACATCATCATATTCAGACTTAATGCCTTTTAGTGATTCACGTAATTCAGCATTTTCAATACGTTGCACACCTAATTCTGCACTACCATTAAGCTGTGCATTTAAGTATGAACCGAATGTTTCTGTATCGGCACTAAAGTCATCTGCAGACTCACGTGAGCTGTCTGAACCTGTAAGTACAGAACTGATCGAACGTAAAATACGTTCCGCAATGAATACTTGGTTTTTTGCAATTACAACCTGGTTAGATGGCATGTCTTGACGCGCCATTTGGTCAACCATCAAGTTGTATTCAGCCTGAATACCCGGAATCGTTTCACCGATTGCAATGTTCGTATCATAAAGTTGATTAATGATTTTTTGTTGCGAAGAAATCAAATCAATATTTGAAGATACTGTTTTCCATTGTGATTCTACAGATTTGAGTGAATCAGTATTCGCATGAATATCAGTAACTGTCTCCAAGTTTTTAGCAAAACTTTCTTGAGATTCAGTTAATTTTTTCATTGCTTCAGGCGTACCAGAAGCGGTTGCTTCTGTTGCTTGACGCGAAATGGTTTGTGAAAGAAGACGTAATTCACCTAGGCTACGCGTAAGTTCGTTATTACGAGGAACGCTATAGAAAAGGTAAAATAAAATCAGAGTTGCCAGTACCAGTGAACCAACAGCACCGTAAATCAATGGCTTTGACTTTTCACTATCACCAAATACACGCGATAACTGATCTGTTTGTGATTGAATCTTAGCTAATAAAGCATTGCCACTTGGACGGCCTGCGCTTTCACCTGTATTTTTCTTTTTAAGTTTAAAGCCCATTCAGCTTCTCCCCGATTTACGTCTTCATTCGTTAAATGCGTGACAGTTAATTTATAAATTTTATAGATGCGTTCATATATTTTGGATTTTGCAATAAACGACTGAATAAAAAGACATGCCACTGCTGGTTATGCTGGTGAAAATATCCCTGACAATATTCTTGTAAATTACTGCCTAATTCAGCGTCTTTAGAAAAATAACTCTTCTTATTAAAATGCTGTATACCCAAAACTTGATCAACGACCAAACCAACATAATGATCATTATGACTAATGCATAAAACTTTTTGAGTCGGAGTATAGCTACTTCTATGACCCGTAATATATTGAGCCAAATCTGAAACTGAAAGTAGACGTCCCCGAATATTCGCCAAACCTTGCACCCATGATTGAGTGTTTGGAACTGGCGTACACTTAGGCGGATAGATCACTTCGGATACTTCACCTAAAGGAGCAACAAAATATTGCCCCATCATCTCAAAAGCAATGCCTGACCATCGGTTGACTTCATTCTCAGTTGAAACGTAGTTTTTATTTCCACGTTTCGCAATTCGAAGCAATTCGATAAATCCATTTGCTGCCATAGAGCTTTATCCTGCATTGAGGTGCTGTTTTATCACATCAATTAATTGTTTTTCGTCTACAGGCTTTGTTAAATAATCACATGCGCCTTGACGCTTACCCCAAACACGGTCTGTTGCTTGGTCCTTTGTGCTTACAATCACAATTGGAATGTGCTTCGTTGTTGAACCACGTGCAATTTGACGAGTTGCCTGAAAACCGTTTACACCTGGCATGACCACATCCATGAGGACGAGGTCCGGAAGTTCTGCTTGTGCGACTGTTACACCGTCTGCACCATTTGACGCCTCAAGAACTTCAAAGCCATGTTTGCCTAAAATTTCTTTGAATCGAAATGTTTCTGTCGGTGAATCATCTACAATCAAAATACGTGTCATGCCTTTCCCCAATAAAAAATAAAACTAATTAAGCAGTTACGTGGTTACGAATCGCATTCAATAATTCATCTTTACTGAATGGTTTTGTTAGGTATTCGTCTGAACCCACGACACGGCCTTTCGCCTGATCAAATAAACCGTCTTTACTTGACAGCATTACGACTGGAATATTTTGATAATTTTGCGAATTTTTAATTAATGCGCATGTTTGGTAGCCATCTAAGCGAGGCATCATAATATCAACAAACACAATGTCTGGATTTGCTTCAGCAATTTTTGACAAGGCTTCAAAGCCATCTACTGCAGTCACAACTTCACAACCTTCACGTTGAAGAAGAGTTTCTGCTGTACGGCGAATAGTTTTTGAGTCGTCAATTACCATGACTTTTAGATTTTGAAATTTATCGTCCATTTAAAGACCCTTCCCAAAATATGGATATATAGAATGCTGGAATTTTATTCGCAGTTACTTTTAGTTAACAGTTGTTAACATTTTTAACATATATTTACTTTCATTTTCAATGAACATTTTCTGCTCAAGCACACAGTATTTTTCAATACCATTAACAGCTTCACACTTTCCGATGACCAACAATTTATTTTTAACTTGGAATAGTTTTTAATTCTCTATTTTAAGTCTAATATAGCACTATTATTACTTAAAAATAAGTAATTTAGTCAACTTTATATTGGGGAGCCCAATGCGAAGTCAGTTTAGCGTAAATCACTCTTATATTGCTTATAAAAAAATGACCCAGAAACTCATTTTAGTCTTAGTATTGGTATCACTAACTCCGTTTACTTTTGCGACTAATCTCCCTCAAAAAGCAACTTGGTTTCGTTATTATGATAGTAAAGGTGTTGCAAATGTAAGCACCAATGTTACACCTAACCATATTCGTTACGGCTATGAAGCACTTGATCAGAATATGCAAGTGATTAAGCGTAATAGACCTTATAATGCAGAAGCAGATATTAAGCAAGCGCCACAGCGCGCCGTGGCTGCCCAAAAATTAGCCGCAGACACACAACTAAAAAGTGCTTATAATAACAGCAGTGTAGCAAGTCAAAAAAAGAAAGAAATACTTACTGGAATTTCGAAACAACTTATTTTCCAACAACAACAATTAAAGCAATTACAGGAAGACCGTATTATGTTTGTTCGTCAAGAACGTGAATACTCACGTAAAGGGCAACCTGTACCTGCACAATTACAAAGTATTTTGAATAATAACCAAAAAAATATCGTAGCGAAAAAACAAGATATTCAATCTTTACAAACGCGCTATCGAAATACAGCAGCCGAATACGACAAAATTATCACCCGCTTAAAAGCAATGGAATAATTTTGCAGTTTCAATTGCTTCTGTTGACAGCTGAATATAAAGGACGATTATGCAATCAGCACAGCATTCAACGTATACCCCACTTACATTACAAGCGCGCTTAGCTTCAATTGGCTTAATTTGCTTAAGCCTTGCTTTCGTCGGATGTCAAAAAAGTGAACCCGTGGCCACTGAAAAACCAATCACTAAAGTTGAACTTATTCAGCAGGATTTAGTGCGCATTCAACAAGGCAGTTCTGTCAGCAAGACCACTTTTACAGGCACTATTCGTGCTGTAAATCAAAGTACGATTCAAGCTCAAGTTACGGCAACAGCTACTGCAGTGAATGCCCAAGTGGGTCAAACTGTGCAAAAAGGTCAAGTGTTGGTCCGCCTTAACAACCAAGACAATGCAGCACGTCTTGCCCAAGCACAGGCCAATTTAGTTTCAGCTCAAGCACAGGCCAATCAAGCCCGCCTTATGGTGCAACGTAAAGAACGCTTATTACAACAGGGCTTTGTATCAAAAGTAGAATACGAACAAAGCAAAGTGGATTACCAAGCGCAATTAGAAAATACCAATGCGCAACAGGCTAATGTCAACATTGCGCGTAAAGCAGATCAGGACGGTACAATTACCAGCCCAATCAGTGGTGTAATTACCAAGCGTCAAGTTGAGCCTGGTCAAACAGTTGCTGCGGGTACAACTTTATTTGAAATTATCGATCCAGCACACTTAGAAATTCAGGCACAGCTACCAAGTGACTCACAGTCAGCATTAAAACTTGGCCAAGCCATTGAATATCGTATTCAAGGCAACAATAACCTATTGAATGCAACCTTAAGTCGAATTTCACCGATTGCCGATCCTGCCAGCCGTCAAATTGAATTTTTTGCCCAACCCAAAGAAGCCATTACTTCTTTGAGTATTGGTGCATTTGTTGAAGGCCAAATTTTAGGTTCAGATCAGGTTTCGGGGCAATTAATTCCACTGAATACTGTACAAGACATCGATAATAACCCTTATGTTTGGGTCGTGCGTCAAAATAAAATTGCTAAGGCCAGCATAAAAGTTTTAGAACAGCGCTACAGCACCAATATTGCTGTGGTAACAGGCTTAGAAGATAGCGATCTCGTAAGTCGCGTCAAGTTTAGCGACAATCAAATCCGACAAGATGTCAGTATCAGCAAAAACTAAAATAACAAAGCAGGATAGCGGTTATGTGGTTCACCCGAATTAGTGTCAAATACCCTGTATTCACCATTATGATGATGTTCTGTCTGATGGTCTTAGGGCTCGCATCATGGCAACGCATGGGCGTCGAAGAGTTTCCAGATGTCGACTTTCCTTTCGTGGTGGTCTATACCAACTATCCTGGCGCATCTCCAGAGTCGGTCGAATCTGAAATTACCAAGAAAATGGAAGATCAGATCAACACCATCTCTGGTTTAAAACAGGTTATTTCTAAATCCAGTGAAGGGTTATCAACAATTATCGTTGAATTTAATTTAGATGTGCCCTCCTCTGTTGCAGCGCAAGATATTCGCGACAAAATTGCACCCGTCAGTGCTCAATTTCGTGATGAAATTGATGACCCCATTGTAGAACGCTATGACCCGACGGCTAGTGCGGTCATGTCGATTGTATTTGAATCTAAAAATATGTCTCTGCGTGACCTAAGCTCCTATTTAGATCAACGTATCGTACCGCAGCTCAGAACAGTCAGTGGTGTGGGGACTGTTAACCTGTTGGGTGACTCACAACGCCAAATCCGTATTCAAATTGAGCCTCAAAAACTGCAAAGTTTTGGTATTGGTATTGATAAGGTTTTGAATACCTTAAAAAATGAAAACATTGAAGTACCTGGCGGTACGCTCGATCAAGCCACCTCTGAACTTGTCGTCGAAATTAAATCGCGTGTAATCCACCCGCAGTCTTTTGGTGACTTGGTGATTGCCAATAAAAATGGCGCGCCCATTTTTTTAAAGCAAGTCGCCAAAATTGAAGATAGCCAAGCAGAAATGGAATCCAGCGCTTTCCTAAATGGTAAAGCTGCCGTGGCTATTGATATTTTAAGAAGCTCTGACTCGAATGTTATTCAGGTCGTGGATAATACCCGTAAAACATTGGAACGTATTAAAACCCAATTACCTGAAGGTACAACAGCCGAGATTGTTGTTGATTCTTCCAAAGGGATTCGTGGCAGTATTAAAGATGTCGCGCGCACAATTGTAGAAGGCGCCATTTTAGCCATCTTTATTGTCTTACTGTTTTTAGGCTCATTCCGTTCTACAGCCATTACAGGTCTGACTTTACCTATTGCATTACTTGGCACCTTAACCTTTATCTGGGCCTTCGGCTTTACCATCAACATGATGACCTTACTGGCTTTATCGCTCAGTATTGGTTTATTAATTGATGATGCGATTGTGGTTCGGGAAAATATCGTGCGTCATGCCGATATGGGCAAAGACCATGTAACTGCTGCATTAGATGGTACCAAAGAAATTGGTTTGGCCGTATTAGCAACTACACTAACGATTGTCGCTGTGTTTTTACCAGTGGCTTTCATGGGCGGGATTATTGGTCGCTTCTTTTATCAATTTGGTGTGACCGTTAGTACAGCCGTACTGATTTCAATGTTTGTCAGCTTCACATTAGACCCGATGCTTTCCGCGCATTGGGCCGAAAAGCATAATCCAAATAAAAAACCCAATGCCCTACAGCGCTTTTTCAACTGGATTTCAAGCAAATTAGATAACTTGAGTCATCATTATGAAAAGCTCCTCAAACTTGCCTTGAGATTCCGTTTTGTAACCATTTTAGTTGCTGTTGCGTCACTATTTGGTGCCTTGGCATTATCTAAAATGATTGGGACAGAATTTGTACCTGTACCTGATAAAGGCGAAATTCGCATTAAATTTGAAACGCCTGTAGATGCCAGCTTGCAATATTCACAAGCCAAATTAAAACAGGTCGATGCCATTATTCGTGAACATCCAGAAGTTCGTTCAACGTATGGATCAATCAATAGCGTTACAGATCGTGGTAAAAACCATATTAGTATTCGTGTAGGTGTTACACCACGCACTGAACGCAAACAAACACTCACCCAGCTCAACAATGAATTCCGCCAACGATTGCAAAGTGTTGCAGGCATTACCATTACTTCTGTGGCTTCCGCGGATGAAACCGTGTCTGGCGGGCAAAAACCTGTGATGATTTCCATCAAAGGGCCCGACCTTGATGAACTTCAAAAAATTTCCGATCGCTTTATGCATGAAGTGGCAAAAATTGATGGCATTGTCGATTTAGAAAGCTCTTTAAAAGAGCCAAAACCAACTTTGGGTGTACATATTAATCGTGTAGTGGCCAGCGACTTAGGCTTGTCGGTGAATCAAATCGCTAATGTGGTCCGTCCATTGATTGCAGGTGACAACATCACCACTTGGAAAGATCCGAAAGGTGAAACCTACGATGTCAATGTGCGCTTAGCCGAAAATACTCGTCGCTTGCCAACTGACTTACAAAATATGTATATCACTTCGCAAAAAACCGATGCCACTGGTTTACCCGTACTTGTACCACTTTCTTCAGTGGCTAGTTTTGAAGAAACCTTAGGGGCCTCACAAATTAACCGCCGTGATTTAGCACGTGAGGTCTTGGTACAAGCCAATACAGCGGGCCGACCCGCGGGTGACATTGGTGCAGACATTAAAAAAGTAGAAGATCAATTTGACTTGCCACCGGGCTATCGCTTTGCAACCCAAGGTGCCAATAAAGATATGGCTGAATCAGCAGGTTATGCCATTACAGCTATTACTTTATCGATTGTCTTTATCTACATTGTGCTGGGCTCACAATTTAATAGTTTTATTCATCCAGCAGCGATTATGGCTTCACTACCGCTATCGTTAATTGGTGTATTTTTAGCATTATTTTTATTTAAATCGACCATGAACTTATTCTCCATCATTGGCATTATTATGTTGATGGGGCTGGTCACCAAAAATGCGATTCTACTAATCGACTTCATTAAGAAAGCCATGGATGAAGGCACTTCACGTTATGATGCAATTATTGCTGCAGGTAAAACTCGACTGCGCCCAATTTTAATGACGACCAGTGCAATGGTCATGGGTATGGTCCCTTTAGCCCTCGGCTTAGGTGAAGGTGGCGAACAAAGTGCACCTATGGCACATGCCGTGATTGGTGGTGTAATTACCTCTACCCTCCTAACATTGGTCGTGGTTCCCGTTATCTTCACCTATTTAGATGACTTTAAAATCTTTATGATGCGCCAATTTAAAAAAATCATGTCATAATTTTATCCAACACAATGAGGTGACTTGAAAAATGTACACCTCATTTTTTATTGTATAATCTCAGCTTTAACGCTTAATCTTTTTAGGACACCGTTCATGCGCGCAAGCCGCTTTTTATTTGCAACGTTAAGAGAAACTCCAAACGATGCGGAAGTTATTTCTCATCAATTGATGCTTCGTGCGGGGATGATCCGTAAGTTAGCTTCTGGTTTATACACTTGGTTGCCTACAGGCGTTCGCGTATTAAATAAAGTAGAAGCGATTGTTCGTGAAGAAATGGATCGTGCAGGCTCTCTTCAAGTCTTAATGCCAGTCACACAACCCGCTTCACTTTGGGAAGAATCTGGTCGTTATGTACAATATGGTCCTGAACTACTTCGCTTTAAAGACCGCCATACCAATGATTTCGTACTTGGGCCTACACACGAAGAAGTGATTACAGACCTTGCGCGTAATGAACTCAAAAGCTACAAGCAATTGCCTGCAAACTTCTACCAAGTTCAAACTAAATTCCGTGATGAAATTCGTCCACGTTTTGGTGTAATGCGCTCACGTGAATTCGTTATGAAAGATGCTTACTCTTTCCACGTTGACCAAGAGTCACTGCAAGAAACCTATGACAATATGTATAACGCATATTGCCGTATCTTTACACGTCTGGGCTTAAACTTCCGCCCAGTACAAGCAGATACGGGCTCAATCGGTGGTTCAGGTTCACACGAATTCCATGTGCTTGCATCAAGTGGTGAAGACGATATCGCATTCTCGACTGAATCAGACTATGCAGCCAACGTAGAAATGGCTGAAGCTGTATTGGTTGGTGAGCGTGCTGCACCAAACAAAGCATTTGAATTGGTCGCAACGCCAGATCAAAAAACCATTGAAGATGTATCTGCTTTCTTAAAATCAGATCCAGCTCAATCAGTTAAAGCTTTACTTGTTCAGGGCGTAGCAGAAGAAGGCAAAGCAGTTCCTGTTGTTGCATTATTCTTGCGTGGCGACCACGAGCTGAATGAAATTAAAGCTGAAAAACATCCTTTAATTACATCACCATTAACATTTGCAACTGAAGAACAGCTGGCGCAATACGGTTTAACAGCTGGCTTCTGTGGTCCACAAGGTTTGGTTGAAAAAGGCCTTACTGTAATTGTAGACCGCGCAGCCTCTGTATTATCTGACTTTGTGGCAGGTGCAAACATTGTTGATCAACACGCAGTTGGAGTGAACTGGGAGCGTGATGCCCAATTCACTGAAGTTTATGACTTACGTAATGTGGTTGAAGGTGATCCATCTCCAGATGGCAAAGGTACACTGCAAATTAAACGTGGTATTGAAGTTGGCCACATCTTCCAATTGGGCCAAAAATACTCTGAAGCACTTGGCTGTAAAGTATTAGGTAAAGATGGTAAGCCATTAGTTGTAACAATGGGTTGTTATGGTATTGGTGTTACCCGTGTTGTTGCATCTGCCATTGAACAAAACTTTGATGACAAAGGCATTATTTGGCCTGCAGCGATTGCGCCATTTGAAGTTGCGATCGTACCAATGAATGCACATAAATCACCTCGTACTGTTGAAGCTGCTGAAGCGCTTTATGCAGAACTTCAAGCTGCAGATTATGACGTGATTCTAGACGACCGTGACGAACGTCCAGGTGTGAAATTCTCTGACTTAGAAATCACAGGTATTCCACACCGTATTGTGATTGGTGAAAAAGGTTTGGATGCGGGTACTTTTGAATATAAAGGTCGCCGTGATGCTGAATCTGTAAATATCACTAAAGAAGAATTATTAGCTAAGATTGCTAAATAATTTTTTCTAAATAAAAAACCCGCTTAATGCGGGTTTTTTATGATCACCGATTAACAGAACTTTAGACCACCGAAACAGTTCGACACAACCGTTTGGTTTTGCAATATTTGCGAGTTTAAAGCAATAGTTGCTGGCTTCGCTTGCGTATAATTACCCAAATCAATATTTAAAAGTTTCACTACAGGAGTATTAAATAGGGTACCCAATGATTCTCCTGTACCTGTTGTAATTCGGTTATTTTCATCTAATAAAAAGTCCGAAACTAAATTAGCCACCTGAGGTAGTACTGCCGAGATATCCACTTGATCTTTAGCTTGTAAATAGCCCAACTGAATTGGGTCTTTAAAGGACATCCACCAGCCTTTTTGGGCTGTATCTTGCACCTCAGTACCTGCCCACTTCAAAGTCTCACTTTGTAAGGACAAATACCCTCCTGTACCAGATAATGGAATATTATGTACCATACTTAAAGACTGATTAAATGCAATTTCCATATTGAGGTTTTGAATATCTGAGCCTTCCCCCATTTTGAAAATTGCTTTTTTAGCCAAACCTAGAATCGGATCAAAAGTTACCAACAACTGATCATTAGCAAACAAATCTTTTTGCGCTTGCGTCATGCTTGAATTGGCTGCTAAAGGAATAGATTTAATGCTTGCTGTAATACCTGATACATTCGCAACAGATAAACGCGAACCTGAAACGACGGTTTCTGGCATATTAAATTTCACATTAATACTTGGAACTGTTACACCCTTGTTGTCTGCAGCTGTTGAATCACTTTTAAATTCACGAGGAAATTCCAAACCTAAGATACTGGCTGTAAGGTTCCCTTTAATTTCTTCAGTTTTTGAATCACCAAAGGTACTCTGCTTGGTATTTACATCACCTGTGGTGGCTGCCATTTTCATATAACCTGAAAAAGACTGAATACCATCTGAGGGGTTTACTGTATTGTCAGTACCTGCCGTCAACAGCCCACTAATGGCATCAGCACCTAAACGAAAGCCAACGACTTCACGTGTGGATGCTTTCCCCCCATTTTTAATTGCAAATTCAATAAATGGGTTGGTGATTTTTGCACTGGTGCTCGCACGACCATTGGAATCATAAACTGGCACACCATTGGCATCAAAACTTGAAGGCATACCACTAATAGAAAGGTTTGAAATATCAATATCACATTTACCAGCACCCTTATCACCACCACAGCCTAATTGTAGCGATTTAATATTGGTGTTTAGCTCCATCTCTGCGCCCAAGCCAAGTTTGAAGAATTCAACTTTTTCACTGTTGGCATTGGTATAAGTATAATTATCTTTCGAAAAATTCAGTAAAGCTTGACCATCAACCGAAGATAATTCTGAATCCGATAGCGCTTGAAATGAAGTTGCATTCCCTGAAACCCACAAACTACTGACGATCGTCGCCACTAATATTTTTTTCATTATTGTCATTCCCTGTAAAACTATAATTATCGTGGTGTAATACCCATTGAACTGCGCATTACCCCACCTGGAATTGCTATATCTGCGATTTTTTGCATTGCCCCTGCAGGTGCAATTGCCAGTTCAGCTGTAAACACTTTAGCACCATTTGTAATGGTGTCTGTCTTTGTAGACAAGCGATTAAATTTAACTTGGTTATCCAAAACCACGCTGTCTTTTTGCATATGAATACGCGTTTCTAAACCAAGATCACCCTGTAGGCGATTTAGGTTAATACTCGATTCATTTGCCACAGTACCATCAGCTTTTACATCTTCATTAATTAAACTGATGTAACTACCGCGGTCATTCTTATCTGTTAATGGTTTAAATTGAAAATTTGCTTGTAAAGATAAGAAGTTTGTATCCGGTGTCCCGTCTGTTGTTTCTAAACCTGGAATAATAAATAACTCACCTTGCCCATCCAGTTTAAAAGCAATCGATGCAAGTACATCATCTTTGCGACCAAAATTATCAATTGGGACAATTTTAGTACCACAGGCCCCAGAACAGTTATATAGCGATCCTGGTAATTGACCAATTGCAATCTCGGCTTTGGCTGC
Organism: Acinetobacter sp. WCHAc060006; assembly: GCF_004209135.1. Taxonomy (NCBI): domain Bacteria; kingdom Pseudomonadati; phylum Pseudomonadota; class Gammaproteobacteria; order Moraxellales; family Moraxellaceae; genus Acinetobacter; species Acinetobacter sp. WCHAc060006. Next base: position 57,572 of record NZ_SGSS01000014.1, read on the forward strand.
AATTAATAAACTATCGGCTTTAACGTAAATCTCTTTATCTTCAAAGCCAATCACGCCATTGGCTTTGATGTAAGAATCAATATTACGCAACCCCGCATAATAATTGACCTCTTCTCCTTTAAGCGCATTACCACTCGCATCCTTCAAAATTACGCCATTACTGTCTTTTAAGGTTCGCTTTTCACCATCTAAAACCAAAATGGAAGTGGTATATGCATTTCCAGTTACGCTGTCATAACGATAACCATCTGTAGACATAGCAAGGTCATAACCCAAACCAGATTTTGTCGCCCCTGCTTTGTTCACATATTGTTTTGCAAAAATTCCTAAGTTGGCATTCAGGTTATAAATTGGTAAACCTAAGCCCCAAGTCCCAGAATTTGCATTATTGACTGGCAAACTATTGTCAGAAATAAATCGCGCTGTACGAGCAATCGCTTGAAAATCCATACCACGAACAGCAATCAATGCCATCGTTTGTGGATTTGCACTTGGCGAAGGGTTATATATCAGCTCATTACTACTGGCACTGAGTATAGATTTAATTTGATCATTAATCATAAAGCCCAAAGAATTGGTTCTTATGGTATTAATGTAAATATCGCCAAAATCAATATACGCATTTTGCGTGCTAACTGGTGTTCCTACTACACTTGAATTACGTACATTAAGACGTGTTAAGTTCGAAAACTCAATCGCATAACTACCCGTACCTGTATGGCCGAGCTCAAATGTTGTTGGCGTTCGACCAGAAACTGTAGTCTGACCACTATCTGCTCGCGTAAAATCAGCAGACATTGCCATATGCAAACCACCTGCTTGTGCAAAACCATATCCTGTCGCTGCAGTATTAGATTTTTCTAATCCCTTATTTACAGTATTAAAGTTTGCAACACCACTCTGATTTGCATTCAGCATAATACGGCCATTGGTTAAGGCACCCGAAGCACCTAAACGAATAACATTACCCTGTTCGCCATCTTTACCATAACGTACATCAATATTTACGCCCGGCTTGGTTGCTGTGCCCGTACGGCTCGCATCTACATTTTTGCTTTTATCTTCAGCACGTACAAGTTGGACAAAATTATCCGACTTTCCATCAGCAGATTTTGTGGTAAGTACAATGCCATCTTTGGGATCAATGTACATATAACCATCAGCGGTCAGATTGAAGTTGAAATCTTTGAGTGTGACGTTTTGTCCATTTTGACCATAAGAGATACTGGCATTTTGCAACTTCAACTCTAAGTGAGCTTTATCATTACGATTAAATAAGCCATTGGTTGTTGCCAAATAAACTTCAAGTGGTGAAATGGTTGAAAAGGTCAAACTTCCTAAGTTTTGATCACTTTCATTTGTGGCACAGTTGGGCGCACACACCAGCATAATTTTAGATGCAACTGCCGTAAATGGTGAAACACTTGCTCTTAACTGGATACCTGTACCTTTAGCATTGGAAGCCAATTGAGTCGTACCTACATCGAGGTTTACTTTACTCACAATATTGGTATTGCCTTGAGTTGGCGTAATCACCACATCATGCAAGCCTAATTTAATAGGCTTGGTTCCAGCTTCTGAATAGTCAATCCAGTTTGCTTGTTTGACCTCTACACGAGAAACCTCTTGTGTAATCGAGATCCCATCCTGTCCTGTAACATGGCTAAGTGTCTGGTCACTTAGTGCCTCAAGCGCATAGCTTTGGTTGGCAATACATATACAAGCTGTGAGGAGATTTAATTTTATTATTTTGTTCATCTCAACGTCCTTATTCAATTAATACTTTAACAGCGTGCGCCCGTAGCTCCTGTACAGTTATAGCTGAATATTTTTAGGTCTCCAGTCATGTGCAAATTGCCATGCATATTTAGACCCATAAATCCTGTTTCTGTATCCTTATCAAAAGCAGGAATATCCGTAGCAAAAGTGGTTTTCTTTCCTGTACTATCGATTGTATATGCTTGATATTGACCATAAGTTGTTGTTTTTAAATAACCCTTTTGATCACCTTCATCTGCTTCAATTGAGAGATTATTAAATCCTAAGTTACGAATTTTTAAAGGCTTATCATCAAAAAAAGACAATTTCATGGCTGTTTGCGGGTCACCATTTTTATTAATAATCGTGGTGCCCTCTAAAGAGAATTTCTCAACCTGAATGGTGCCTTGGATTTGTTTAAAAACCAACCACTTCTGATTACCTTTCTCTGTATGGTTATTTGGAGAAATCGCTAAACGGCATTGCACATTATTTTGGCAACTATAGGTATAGTATGCATCATCAATACTAGCAACCTGACCTGTTTGTAAGTCATGCAATGAAATATCTTTTTTGCTTAAATCATTGGCATATCGATGGTTTAAAGACAATGTCCAATTAAAATCAGCGCCGCCTTGACCGCGTACCTCTTGTAACTCTTGGGCATCTAAGCCTGTAAGTCCTGCATGCGCAGTTGCTGACACAAGTAATACAACTGCGAGATAAGATTTCTTCAACATAGCTTGCATCCTTATAGCCCAGTTGTTTTGATTTTTAAATGCTGAATGAGCACGCCATCAATGGCTGCTGAACCTAAATTGATCGCAGTACCTGCTGCATTTTTAAATACAATACCTGTCGATGCTTGATCACGATTCGCCTTTAACATATTGGTGCTGGTATCACGTGTAACACTACCAATTGCAATACTACTGTGTGTCGCATTCGTCCCTTGATAGTCTTTGGTTGTACCATTCGCAGTAATTTGCGAGGTATTGGTACCACAACTTGCAACATTACATGTAGAGCCCATGAGCGTACGATACACTCCATCCACACCTTTTAACTGTGGTGCACCGTTCGTATCTTTTTTAATAAGTGTATTATTCGCGTCTGTATCAGCATAATAGCTATAAATTTTGGTATATATCTCGGGTACATTTGGAATTCTTGTTAATTCCAAAATAATGTTATTGCCTTCCGAACCAATAATAAATGGCTGATACATATTACCTAGTACCAAGTTAATGTTTGTACTATATAAATACAAACCTTCTTTATCATTAAATAAAGGTGCAAAACTTCCATCTAAAGCAGGTGTACTTGCTGTGCCATCGTCTGTATCAGACTTCGCCGCCGTACTAATACGAATGCCTTTTGCATCTAGATTGGTATCGTTAATGGTTAATTTTGATGGGTCATCATTGGTATTTAAACGCAATATACTTGCCATACCAAGTGTTTGACTTTGCTGCGTAATTGTAGACGGCTGAGTTTGGAACAAACGTACTTGTGAACCATCAATGCTCAGGCCATTGGCAACAAACTGTGCACGTAATCGATAGTCTTTATCCAAACCATCAGCTGGTGCACCAGTCAATTGATTGACTTTATTGCTTGAATCTAATGTACGTGAGAAAATATCCGTCCAGAAACCCAATTTTATCTTATCTTCTGTAGCATTTCCGCCCACCTGTGCTAATGGTGCTTCTAATGCAATATAAGCAATATCGGCTTTATTTTGTGCATTATATTGTTGTATGTCTTTGGCTGTACCTGAACGGAATAACCAAGGATTTTCAGCAGTGCCCCAATTAATACCTTGATTACTAAAACGCTGGTTCATATTGCCATTACTTTTAGACAAGGCTAAACCATAAATAAAGATATCGGCTTTACTTCTAGATGCTTTGAGTGCCGCCACATGATCGGTCGTGTTTAAAGCAGTATTTGCTGCCGCAACAGCAGAGGTTCTTAAGGTTAACTCTTTAGAAGTGTAACTTTCCTGTGCTTTGGCTTTTGCAGAACGGATTGCACGTAAATCCATTTCCTGATCAGTTTTTTGTGCAAGCTGTGCATTTGCATAAGTTTGAATATCAGCTGCTTTATCGTTGCGAATTTCCTTACGGACTTCGTCATAAGCCCAAGCTTGTGTTTCTTCTTTATTCTTACAAACTAAACTACTGGTATGAAAACACCAATTATAACTGTCGTACTTATCTTGATATAACGTATTATATCTATCAATATAATACTGCTGTGCAGCAAATTCTTCTACTTTTTGGCTTTCAAAAGTTGCTTTATAGGTCGTAGTGAAATTCTGAAGGACAGCGGCTCTTGTGGCTGTATTGTTATATACATTTTTGTATTCAGCATTATAAACATCAGTGTAATAGGTCTGATAATAACCTGTCACTTTTGCCGTATAGTTTTGAAAGTAGGCATTATCATAGACTGCTTGGCGGCTTTGTTCGAATAACTGTTCATAATTACCCCCACGCGGGATAATCCGAATAAAACCTGTATCATATTTTTCTGGATTGGTGACAGCCGGTGTCTTGTTATAACTTGAAGCTGTAGAAAGATCATTTGGCCCCTGAAAAACAAACTTGAAGTTTTCAGGGAGCAAAGCAACGCCCTCACCTGTCGTCTTTGACAATGCTTCATCTGGCAAATCTTGAAGTGCATAAACAGACGGTGCAAGCAACATACTAACTGCTGCAACTAAACAGCTCTGGCGGAACCGGAATGCTTGATTTAATTGAGTCATCGTGACCTTCCTTTCTTATCAGATGCACCGCATCTTTCTTATATTTTTTGCTTTACTTGGCACCAATTTTTTTGTCCATCTCATCCTGTGATGGGTTCTATACCAAGCTATATTAACTTTTTATTATGCGTAATTATTATACAAATGCAAAACAAACTCGCTAAATCACCTCAATTTCCGATGAATGAATCACAAAAAAAGCAGGCTTTGTTGCCTGCTTTTTTAATGCTTTAAATTTCATTTAAGCCTTAGGTAATGTTACACCTGTTTGACCTTGGTATTTACCCCCACGATCTTTATATGATGTTTCACATACTTCATCAGATTCAAAGAACAGCATTTGCGCAACGCCTTCACCTGCATAAATGCGTGCTGGTAAATTTGTTGTATTTGAGAATTCTAAAGTCACATGACCTTCCCACTCAGGCTCAAGTGGTGTCACGTTCACAATAATACCGCAACGTGCATAGGTCGATTTACCTAAGCATACAGTCAATACATTACGTGGAATACGGAAATATTCTACTGTACGTGCAAGTGCAAATGAGTTCGGAGGAATGATGCAGACATCCGATTCAATATCGATAAAGCTTTTGTCATCAAAATTCTTAGGATCGACAATTGCAGAATGAACATTGGTGAAAACTTTAAATTCACGCGCGCAACGCACGTCATAACCATAGCTTGAAACGCCGTAAGAAATCAGTTTTTCACCATTTTCATCTAAACGGACCTGATTTTCTGCATACGGTTCAATCATGCCGTGTTTTTCGCTCATTTCGCGAATCCAACGATCAGACTTAATTGCCATTGTTACTATCCAAAATACTGTACATCAATTATTGCATGGTACTTTAACTGAAAACCCTTACAATGAAAATATATCAATTTTGCTGAATACCAATTGACTGATGCTCAGCAAATTTAAGTTACCTTTATAAACTAGCAAGAGTCAGATAACTCAACTGACAGGTAAAGCCCATCAGTACAACCGATGCCGTTCGTTGCATCGTATATTGATTCAGCCAACGGAATTTATTGGATGCCAACATGGAGCCAATAAATGTCCAAAAAAATGCAATCGGAATCAGAAGTAATAAAAAGGCCAGCATGTGCGCTGTGTAATACATCGAGTTTTTCCAAGCAATCGCAGGAAAAATAGCCGATGCGAACAATAAAGCTTTCGGATTTAACAAGGTTGCGAGAAAAAGCTCCCAAGCGCGAATGCAGGGCTGATCTAGATCTTGTACGGCGTTCGCGGTTTTCCATAAGCGAATAGCCAAGTACAACATATATGCTGCACTAAACAGCTTCAGTATAGGAGGCAGTGCGGGAATATAAGCGGTCACTTTCCCAATCAATAAGCCCCAAAAGCTAATAGACAGCAAATAGCCAAAGGCTTCAGCAGGAATCAAGCGGAAAGACTTTTTAACACCGACCTGTAAACCTGATGATGCCAACAAGGTATTGGTGGGACCTGGTGTCAATAAAATGGTGATGACCCAACCCATAAAAAACCATGAAATCATAGCGTACGCTCAGGCCTATATGCGCGCAGATTAAATCAGTTTTTTGAGGATAGCAAAAAAAATATTGTAAAAGATCATGCAACACAGCAATAATGAGACATTAATCAATATATTTCAGAATCTTAACTCACTCTATTTTATTAAACTACTCAGTCAAAATCAAAATTCCACTATTAAGCCTCATAAAAAAAGCCTAGAAATTACTAGGCTTTAGATCATTTTTAAAACAGAACTCACTTAAATAGAGTTGCGATATTTTGCTTAAAAAATGCGACTTTTATCTTTCGAAGCTTGAGGCAATTTTGCTGCAATTTTTTCCGCAATAGCCATATAGCTTTCGGCAGCATCATCTTGAGCAATAACCGAAGGTTTGCCCTCATCTGCATTTTCACGAATCTGCACATTCAGTGGTAAACGGCCTAACAATGGAATGTTGTATTGCTCTGAAAGCTTATCTCCTCCACCTGTACCAAAGATTTGCTCTTCATGACCACAGTTAGAACAAATATGCGTCGACATATTTTCAACCACACCCATAACTGGGATGTGTACACGGTTAAACAATTCAATCCCTTTGGTTGCGTCCATCAATGCTACATTTTGTGGTGTCGTCACAATAACAGCGCCAGTTACAGGAATACGCTGTGCCAAAGTCAATTGAATATCGCCTGTACCTGGTGGCATATCAATCATCAGTACATCTAAATCTGGCCATAAAGTTTGGTTAAATAACTGCATTAATGCACCCGTCGCTTTTGGCCCACGCCAAGCCACTGGCGTATTATGATCACCTGTTAAGTGACCAATTGACAGTACAGCCATACCATAAGCATCTAGCGGTACAAAGTTTTCCGACTCAATCATTGGAGTACGGCCTGCATTACCCAGCATCGTTGGAATACTAGGGCCATAAATATCAGCATCCAAAACCCCAACCTTTAGGCCTAATTTTTGCAATGCTAAGGCAAGGTTAACCGTTGTGGTGGATTTACCAACCCCTCCCTTACCAGAGGACACCAAAATCACATTTTGAATACGTGGATGCTTAGGCACATCACGTTGTTGTGGTGCTGCTTTTTGGATAGGTGGATTATTTGGATCCGCTTCAGGTGCAGACTGAGACGTACTCGCAGAAGCATCTAGCACAGGAGGCAAAATTGACTTTGGTGCAGTATTTTGAGCTTCGGGCTGGCTTGAGCAACTTTCACCTTCAGCATGATGATGGCCACAACCACTTTCTTTTTTATGTCCAGTTTTTTGCTGAATCACATGCATGTTCAATTCTTTAATACCGCATTGTTCCAATGCATCCGCCAATTCATCATGAATTTTTTGCAGTTGTTCTTTTTCTTCTGGAAAGGTATTAATGGTGAGTTGTAAGATTTCACCTTCCACATTCACTTGGGTAATACGATCTTTCAGTGCATGATGAGAATGAGGCAACATATAGGTTTGCAGTACATTTTGCACAGCTTCTTCGTTCACCTCTTTAGAGGGTGAAAAAACAGATTTAAGCGAAGAAAGCCACGACATATAACATTACTCCAAAGCAAATATTTGCGAATTCTACATAGTGTAACGACAATTAGAGCGAAGGTTAAGCATTGCAATCATAAGATTATTCTTGAGATTAGATAAAACCGAGCATTTTAGTTGGTTATTTGGTCTTTTTTCTGCCAAGTGTCGCTATTTATCCTCTGTCCTTTTTGATTTGGGACACTCAAATTATGTATTCAGTCGAGTTAAAGCATCCTTGTATTTATTTTAAATACAGAAGATTGCAATCGTTTAAACATTCCAATAGCTAAAATTATGCATGGCGCACATTTTGCTTATCTTTATATGATCTTTTAGATCAGCTACACAACAAAACTTATACGTTAAAGCCTAAGACCACTGTGTTTTATAACAAAAGTTTGGGTATATTTCTTGACGTTTATTTTTTATTTATTGCTTTAATTTTTTTCTAGGGAAGCCTCAATATGCATAAAACATGGGCATTAATTACATGTATATTTTTAACAGTTCCAACCATGTCTTGGGCTGAAACCACAAATAGTATTCAAACACCTGAACATCAAAATTTAACTCTGGGCGATAAGTTTGAGGACATGCAAAATCGCATGAAAGCATCACCGATTAAAGTGACGTCATACACCTTAGTAGATGCCACAAAGCCTAATACGTTGGCGGTTGATTATACTTATGAAATTGAGAATTTTCGCTATAACATTACCATTGTGGATGGGCATGTATTTAAAATTGATGTAGAAAATATGGATAAATAATTGACTCAAAACTCAATAATTAAAAAGGTAGCATATCTGCTACCTTCTTTATTTGTGCTCCACAGCATTTAAGGCTTTATGCCACGCATAAAACTTATCACACTAAATAACCATAGAAACAGCACAAAGCTACGGCCTTGTGTGAAATGTGCTAATTCTGTGCCATGTAGCATATTGTGTCGCGTTGATGTGACTGTTGAGCTACTGTCCATCTTGTAGGCTGCTAGTTCAGCAAAGTATGAATTCATTTCAAAGGCAATTTTTGACTTATGCCATAGGCTCTTAATTTCATTACCTTTTAAGCCAGGTACTATTTTATGAACATCTAGAAACTTGGTGTCCTTCTGCTCAAGAAAACCTTTAGCGACTAAAACATCTGTGAGCAAACCTTCTAATTGTGCATAAAGCATAGGAATACACCCTGCATATATGCCTTGCGCATACAATTTTAAAGCTTGTTCTATAATATTACGGCGCTGCACTTGATGTACGTCGACTTGCATATCATCAAGGGCTTTAAAAAGTTCAGTTTGAAAAAATTCACCTGTTGGAACAGCCAATAAATCAAATTGCGCAATGTCATTGGCATCATTGACAAGTTGCCAGAAATAAAGAACATTCAATGCGTCATTGGCAATTTTACTTCCCTCAGGCTGATCTAAAGCTTCGGCCAACACTTGAAAATAGCCTTCTTCCTGTGCAAGTTTGGCCAAATGTTTCTGTAAAAAGCTATGCTCACCTGCGGTCATTGTATCCAAATACTGCTGTGCATCTTCTAAGATGATTTTTCCAGCTTGTTGCGCTTCATTTTTATGGGCAGCTATACGTGTGACTGGTGCATCGTAATTAAAATCATCGTCATCAATCATCATCTAATACTCTATGTATAAATGCTCTTGCTATCCAGCAAATCGAACATCTAAAAATAAGCTCATTAAAAAGACATTCCCGCATGGGAGTTGCCATTACCAATAATTTTCTACAGCAATATTGCCTTCGCCGCGACGGTTCATAGTGAGTCCGCGGGCTTTTAGGGCCTCTTTCGTATCTTCGACCATTTGCGGATTACCGCATAACATGACATGTGTGGTATTTGGATCGAAATTGAGCTCGGCTGCTTGCTCTAAGCTGCCATTGGCAATCAATACTGGTAAACGGTCATGCAATCGTGCATTTGGGTCACGAGTGATAATAGGAATAAATTTAAAGCCCGTGTGGCCTTCACCAAACGTTTCAGCAATTTCTGCAATACGTGTTGCATAAGCCAATTCAGCCTGTGTACGTACACTATAAACTAGATTGATTTTTTCGTATTTTGACCATGTTTCAAAATCTTGAAGCATGGAGATAAATGGAGCCAAGCCCGTCCCTGTACCCAGTAACCATAAGTCTTTCGGTGCAGGCAACTGATAGCGTGCTAAGGTTAAAAAGCCATAAGGGACTTTTTCTAAATACAGCTCATCGCCGATTTGAAGATGCTGTAAATTTGAAGTAAATGCACCATCTGGTACAACAATTGAGAAAAATTCTAATGTTTCATCAAATGGTGAAGACACCACTGAATAAGCACGTACTACCAGCTCGTCACCCACTTTTAAGCCAATACGCGCAAACTGCCCTGCTGTAAATTTAAAATGAGCTGGTCGCGTCATGGTAAAACTAAACAAGGTACTGGTCCAACGATGTACAGATAAAACCTTTTCTAAGCTAAATTTTTCAATTGACATGATTTCGACGTGGCGTGAAAGACTGTGCTCATGTTAGCATGACAGCATATTTTATTAATATTTTTTAAATGTTAAGGCTATATTCATGCGCATGACATTACGCCAGTTGGCTGTTTTTGTAGCAGTCGCTCAAGAAGGCACTGTGACCAAAGCCAGTGATGCTGTCAAGCTAACACAAAGTGCTGCCAGCATGGCGCTTGCAGATTTGGAAGATGGGCTAGGCGCACCTTTATTTGACCGTCTGGGTAAACGACTGCAACTCAATGATTTAGGGCGTTTCTTACTGCCTCAAGCTCTTGAAATTTTAGGTCGCTGTGATGCCTTTGAACAAGCAGCCAAAGGTGAACTACAAAGTATTGATTTGCGCTTGGGTGCAACCTTAACCATTAGTGATTACTTAATGCCTGATTTAATGGCTGATTTCTTAAAAATTCAGCCACAAGCGCATTTACAATTACAAGTGGGTAATACCCGCCAAATGATTGAAGCAGTAAATCAATTCCAATTGGATTTGGCTTTAATTGAGGGTTCTTGTCATTTGCCACAGCTTCAATGCATCCATTGGCGTGATGACGAATTGGCAGTGTGCTGTGCGCCCAACCACCCTTTGGCACAACTCAACCGTGCATTAACCGCAGATGATTTCAATTCTGTTGAATGGATATTGCGTGAAGAGGGTTCAGGCACACGGGAAGTTTTTGACAATGCGATTTTAAAAGACTTACCGAATGCCAATATTCGCCTTACCCTAGGTCATAATGAAGCGATTTTAAAAATTGTCGCTGGCGGTTTGGGTATGTCGTGTATTTCTAAACTTGCCATTGAACCTTTACGTGAAAAAGGTCAATTGGTCGTTTTAGATACCCCATTTTGGTCTTTAACTCGTCCACTGTTTATGCTGGTGCATCGTCAGAAATACCAAGGCCCCGGCTTAAAGGCATTTATGAAGTTCTGCGAAAAATAAGTTTCAATTCATTTAAAAAGCACCCAAGGGTGCTTTTTTTTTATTGCAGGACACAAATCAACGATTAAATTGACGTTCACATGGTATGCCATCATTGTTACCATCCATTTTAACGTCTGGACAGTTTCTTAAGAAGAATACAGCCTCGTCATAAGATCTCATTTGACTACAGTGTGTACGTCCATCACATTTGAAACTCTGCCCAGAACTATGATCTGTAGATACGGAATCAGCATAGTCAGCCTGATTTGATGCAACAGATGTATATTTTCTTTCCTGCTCTGGCACATCGATCACACGCTCTGGTAAATCCCCTAGCGCTTTGCGTTGCTCAACGACAAGCTTTTCCTGCTCCTGAATCATTTGCTGAAGACGAATCTGCTTCTGTTCTTGATACTGCTGATATTTACCATACACCAAGATACCCAGCACTACGACAACGATTAGACCAATCACTGTAATAAACTTGGAAAGTTTAAGTTTTGAGCTATTATGAGAGTTTGAACTCACCTTGCCATATTCAGCATTTTGACGTGTGCTCTCAAAAGGCATTGGAACTGATGCAACAGACATTTGATCTGTTAAATCTAAACGGACGATATGGCCCGCTTTAAATTTACCCCCATCTTCAACCAGCATAAATTTCATCTTTTCGCCAATCACTGGCTCAATATCTTTAGCTGGACAATCCTGAATATGGAAAAAAATGTCCTGTTGCTGTCCTGCTGCCTGAATGAAGCCAAAACCTCGTTCAGGGTTATAACTTTTTACCGTCCCCTCAATAAACATCTGTTTGTTTGCCTGTCTAGTATTTATATAACAGATTATAAAAGCGCTTTATTTTTTTCAAGAAATTTCATACAGTTATAAAATAGAAAGTTCAGCACTGACAATACATTTAAAATGCTGTAAGTTTTAGGCACTAAAAAACCGCCCGAAGGCGGTTTTTTAATTCAAGATTCAGAGTTTACTGAATTATTGAACTGCATAAATGCTGATTTCTACACGACGGTTTTGTTCACGACCAGCCGCTGTAGCGTTAGATGCGATTGGGTTTGCTGCACCTTGACCTTGAGTATTAATACGTGAAGTAGAAACACCTTGAGACGCTAAGTAGCTAGCAACTGATTGCGCACGTGCTTGAGACAATGGAATGTTGATTGAATCATTACCTGTGTTGTCTGTATAACCTGTAACTAAGATACCGCTCTTGTTATCTTCAGTTAAAGTTTGCGCAACTTTGTTCAAAGTAGAATAGAAGTTAGGTTTGATATTTGATTTGTTTGTATCAAATGTAATGCTACCTGGCATAACTAAACCAACAGAACCATCTGGATTACGGTTAACTTCTACACCAGTACCCGCCATTTGTTGACGTAGTTTTTTCTCTTTGTTATCAAGATAAACACCAGTCGCACCACCAAGTACTGCACCAATTGCTGCTGCACGGTTGTTTTGAGAACTAGAGTTTGCATTGCCTTTAGAAATACCGTAACCCGCTGCAGCACCAATTAAAGTACCCAAAGCAGTTTTGTCGTATTCCATACCGCCAATATTATTACCTGTTGTTTGACAGCCAGATAGTACCAAAGCCCCTGCTACTGCTGCTGAAATTGCTAGTGCACGCATCGCATGCCTCCTTGATTGTGTTTTGTTGTATGGATGGAATGATGAAGTAAAAAAAATCGAGTAACCATTGATTTTTTGTTAATAATAAATCGTTTAGTTACAATTTGTAATATTTAAATAAGAAAATAATGCCAACTTCGTCAAATTTTCTCCACAGTTGTTCTGAAGTGCTTTTTTATTTTCAAAACACGCTCTATATTTGTGTGAATTGGCAAACGTTAGACTATTCCCCATTAGGACTTTTATATGTCATCGCACAGCAAGAAGCAACCAGCATTAAAAAAAATCACACGCGGGCTGACTGTCGGTTCGGTTATTACAGGAAGTACTTTTTTCCACGGGCCTCCTGTATTGGCTCTAGGACTGACCAAGCTCTTTAAACAATCAAAAAAGGTTGATGAAACCAATATAAAAATCACCAACAGTTGGCTGAGTGTAAATAACTGGCTCATTGATCATGTATTGGCTAACACTCAATGGGATATCTCGATTGATGATGATCTTGATCTGAATATGCAAGGCCGTTATTTGATGATGTGTAATCATCAAAGCTGGGTAGATACTACAGTAAATCAGTATTTTGGCTTAACACGTATGCCACTCACTCGTTTTTTTACCAAATGGGAACTAATCTTTATTCCTTTCGTGGGCCAAGCATTTAAAATCTTGGGTTTCCCAATGATGAAACGCCATAGCAAAGAACAAATTGCCAAAAATCCTGAGCTCAAACATCGTGATATGGAAGAAGCGCGCAAATCTTGTGAACAGCTTTTAAGCCAGCCATTTACCTTACTCAATTACCTCGAAGGAACACGCTTTACGGCGGAAAAACACGCACAACAAAAATCAACATTTACAAATTTACTTAAGCCTAAAGCAGGTGGTTTAGCACTCGCATTGAATATTTTAGGTGATCAAATTGATGCTTTGGTCGACATGACCATTGTTTATCCTGATGGTGTACCAGGTTATGGTGAATTTTGGCTGGGTGAAGTCCCTAGAATTGCTGTAAATTTACGTAAAATTGATATCCCTGCATGGGTTGCAGGTGGTAATTATGAAGAAGATGCCGAATTCCGTGAGAAATTCCAGCAATGGGTAGATCAAATTTGGACTGAAAAAGATCAATTGATTTCAGAAATGAAATCTAAATATTCACCTGTCGTCTAAATACACGGAGCCCGCTTCTATGTCGCAGAACATCCCTGTTAAAAAATCTAAATACCAGCATTTAGACCCCAAAAGCTTCTATTTCAAAGCTTTTTTGGCCTATGACATTTTCATGGTATTTATTATTATTTTTAACTTGTTCTGCTTAGGCATGAACTTTTTCCTCATGAGCAATATTGGGGGCTGGTTCTTTAATGCCATCCATTTACCGAGTGTGCTTGAATTTTATCGTGAATACTTGCACCCGTGGGTAATTACTACAGAAGCGTGGTTCATAATTTTCTTGATTGTGGAGTTACTCACGCGCTGGGCAATTGCAATCGTACAGAAACATCACCAACGTTGGTTTTTCTTTCCGTTTATCCATTGGTATGAAATTGTTGCCATTGTGCCCTATTTCCGCTTTTTACGATTATTTCGTGCAGGGGTTGTGGCCTACCGCCTCTATGAAATGGGTTATCAAATTTTTCCAACTTCTTGGCAGGAAAAAGGCTTATTTTACTATCGCGTCGTGATGGAGGAATTATCCGATCGTGTAGTGGTAACGGTTTTAGATGGTCTCAAACATGAGCTTCAAACCAGCACAACACATAAAGATTTAATCAGCAATGTCATTCAGCATCATCGGGATTTATTTTCCCAAGCGCTGGCTGAAATTCTGCAAGAAAATTTAAGTCGTGAGCTACAAGCCGATCGTGAACGTATTGCAAAAAGCGTGGGACAAATTGTCAATCAAGCAATTGAAGATACGCCTGAGCTGACACAATTACTGCGCCTTATCCCGATTGTCGGTGGCCGTATAGAACAACAAATTCAAAGCATCGGACAGCGATTAGGTGAAAATATTACCCAAGGCTTAATTGACCCTTTAGCATCACCAAATGCGTCTACAGTAAGGCATCCTAATTTATATACAGATATTGCAACACGGATTAGTGCCATTGAAATTGAAAAAAATGACAAACTTGATGCGTTGGTTCGCTCGGCTGTTTTTGAAAGTTTAGAGGCCATTCGTAAGCAAGTAAAAGTAAAACAATGGCAACAAGAACTCCAAGCACAAGATCAAGCTAAAGATTAATCTATAGTTCAAAAATAATTGCTGTTTCTGCTAGAGAAATGCCTCATTTTGTTCTAGCATTTGCTCTACTTAAAATATCACTTCCACATAAAATCAACAGTGAGAAGTTTGAAGGAATAATTATGGCTGATATACGGATAAAAGGCAGAATGGTCAATGCAATCCGCATTAACCTTGACACAAATGATCATGATGCGATCCGCCAGCAACTTAGCCCAATGCTTCAAAAAGCCTTCCCAATCGGAACGCTTGCGGTCATTGAAAGCAGTGTTGAACAAGAGCTTATTGAACTGATTCAATTGCTGATTAGCCTTGAGTTACAGCCGATTGCTGTAACAGACGGTGTCTTGGCAGACCAAGCTCGCGCTATTCAATTTCCAGTCATTCCACCTGACCGTAAGATGGAACAGGTCAAACCAACCAAAGAGCAAGCAATTGAAACGCCTGCTGTCGCTGAAAAACCCCAGCCACAAGCAGAAGATACAGTCGTAGTGGCGGTACCAGAAGTCCGCCATATTACGTCTTACCATGATGAAATTCTGCGTACTGGCCAATGTATTGTGCAAGATCACGGTGACATTATTTTAAGTGCTGGGATTAACAGCGGTTCCGAAGTCATTGCTTCAGGAAATATACATATTTATGGCAGTGTCCGTGGTAGAGTCATTGCCGGTGCTGGGGGCAATAGTGCTGCACGAATCTTCTGTCATTCACTTGAAGCAGAACTCGTGTCTATTGCTGGGACATATTGCGTAGCCGATGACATTCCACCGCATGTTACGAAAAAACCCGTACACATTTATTTAAATGACCAGCATGAGCTTGTATTTGAAGCTTTGCAATTTTAATGTATAAATAAACACCAATAAACCCCTGTATTGATCAGGGGATTTAAACCATAACAGGAGTGGATTCGGTGGCGAAAATTGTTGTCGTAACATCAGGCAAAGGTGGCGTAGGTAAAACTACAACAAGCGCATCTTTTGCAACAGGTTTAGCCCTACGTGGTCACAAAACTGTTGTGATCGATTTTGACGTAGGTTTACGTAACCTCGATTTGATCATGGGCTGTGAACGCCGTGTAGTATACGATTTTGTAAATGTCATTAATAACGAAGCACGATTACAACAAGCGTTAATTCGCGATAAAGACATTGAAAACCTTTACATTTTGCCTGCATCACAAACACGTGACAAAGATGCCTTATCTGATGATGGTGTTGCACGTGTAATGGATGAACTTTCACAAGAATTTGATTATATTATTTGTGACTCACCTGCAGGTATCGAGCGCGGTGCAATCCTTGCAATGTACCATGCTGATGAAGCAATTATTGTGACCAATCCTGAAATTTCTTCGGTACGTGACTCTGACCGTATTATTGGTATGCTCGATAGCAAAACCAAAAAAGTAGAAAACAACGAAGGTCGTATCCGTAAGCATTTATGTATTACACGTTACAACCCAGAACGTGCAGACAAACAAGAAATGTTAACCATTGATGACATTTCAAAAGACATTTTACGTGTACCTACACTGGGTGTTATTCCTGAGTGCAAAAGCGTGCTGCAAGCTTCGAACGAAGGTAAACCTGTCATCTTATATACAGAAACCCAAGCGGGCGAAGCTTATGATGACTTAGTTGCACGTTTCTTAGGTGAAGAGCGTCCTTACCGTCATATTACTGCGAAGCCGAAAGGCTGGTTAGCACGATTATTTGGAGGATAAGATGGCTGGTTTTTGGAGTAAATTATTCAGCGGTGATGACAAACCTACAAGCGCTCAAACTGCAAAAGACCGCTTAAAAGTCATTGTTGCGTCCGAAAATGGCTTAGGCAAACGTTTGAGCCAAGACAAAATTGACCAAATGAAAAAAGAAATCATGCAAGTCGTTAACCGCTATGTTCGTGGTGTCGATGAGCAACATATTCAAATGTCTGTACGTTCTGAAGCGAACATCGAGATGCTTGAAATGAATATCAATTTGCCTGAAGAGCGTTAATTTGATTTCTGATTAGTCAATCAAATTGAATCAAGGCAAAATATGAGCCTGAACAAAGCACTGCTTTGTTCAGGCGCAAGACAAGAAGCTTTGCTTCGAAGTGCCTGAACCTTTAGGCTCTGCCATGTTCAGGCGCAAGACAAGAAGCTTTGCTTCGAAGCGACTGAACCTTAAGGCTCTGCCATGTTCAGGAGCAAGACGAGAAGCTTTGCTTCGAGTGGGTTAGATTGCAATTCTTGCACTGACGACTCAACAAGCATTAACTTCAAGACAAAGTAAATAACAAAACTTTGTCACTTGCGTACTCATATTTTGCTTATTTATTTTCAAAAGAACACCAAGGGGATTGCAATGGCATTATCTCAACCAGCGACGTTTAATGAAGAATGGTCAGATGAACGAGTATTTGCCTACTTAACTCAGTTACCTCCTGAAGGCGTAAACGGCGATTTTCATGTGCTATACCATGCATTCAAACACATGCGTCCTACTGACTATGAGCGCCTACTTACTCAATTCACAGCAGACGGCCGTGATGTTAATGCAACCAACCCTGAAGGTCAGCGTATTCATGATGTGATTGCCCAATTCCCGCGCCAAAGCGAAGGCTTTTTAGCAGTATTGGCAAAATTTGCATAAGCATTTTTTCGCATCAAAAAGCCTGCACATGCAGGCTTTTTTTATAGCAACATTTTAAAATTAATATAACAACCACATCAGTAAAGGAAAACTTCCGATAAAGCATAGGGTCTGTAGGCTAATCACGCCAGCCATCAACTGGCTATCCCCTTGAAAGTACCGCGTTAAAATATAGGAAGCAGATGCAGTCGGTAAAGCAAAAAAAGTGACCAAAATAATACTTTGCAACTCAGTTAGCCCCAAACTCCCGCTCGCGAAAAATGCCAAGCACGGCATAATCAACAAGCGCGCAAAAGTATTTGCTGTGAGCCGTGAGAGGCCTTTACTTAACTGATCGAGTTGTAGCGCTGCACCCACAGAAAGTAAGCCTAAGGGCAAACTTGTGGCTGCCAAGATGTTGCATAAAGACTGCATCCCAGAAAATAAATGCAGACCTGAAAGGTTAAAAAGCACACCAACTACACAACCCAAAATAAGCGGATTTTTAGCTATGGCAAAGAGCGTGTCATACCATCGTCCACGTTGCCCCTCAGAAAAGGCCATGACCGAAAAGATGTTGACCACAGGGATAGCAACAGCAATCAACATGGCAAACATCTGCATGCCTTCTGTGCCGTAAAGCGTCCCCATCAATGCCAGACCAATATAGGTATTGAAGCGAATTTGACTCTGTACATATACCCCAAAACGCGCTACAGGGATGGCATATACTCGCTTCAACAACCAAAGTATGCTAACCACACCCAATACAACGGCAAAAAATGCCTGCAATAATTGGAAGATCGCACCTAGATTTAATTGTACGCCTGCTAAGTTATTAAAAAGCAATACAGGAAAAAGAAAGAAATAATTGAGTTTTTCCGAATTGGCCCAAAATTCTGTTTGCAAAAATTTTTTACGCTTAAACCCATAGCCCATGCTAATGAGCACGATCAGTGGAAATAACGCCATGACAATATTCATGCAGACGCTCCTCTGCTCATCCGCATCTGACGTTGTATTTGCATTCCTTGGCTACCTGCTAAGTCTCTACAGTAATCTGATCATTACTTAAAATTGAAGCGTTGTCGTGAATCATAGAATGAACATCTATGCATGGCAACCTTTCACATATTAACGATATTTATCACGTATTTATACCATCATACTACTCCATCCAATATACATATCAAGCCAAATTTAGAGCCTAAACAATACAAAAAGCCCAACTCAAAATAGTTGGGCTTTTCAAAAAATTATAAATAATACTGTGCAGATTTATCTGTTAAATGGTCCTTATTTCCATTGCCAGCCAATTGCAACACCACCACCAACATCACCTTGAGAACTGGCTGTACCAGAGGCTTTATAAATAAAACGATTATCCTCCGTTACACCACTAAATCCGACTGCAAAGCCTTGCTGTCCTCGCCACGTACCCCCTGCAACACTAAGCATATTTGCACCTGCATAGGTTGGTTGAGGCAAATTCGCCACGGCGATAGCTGAAGCAATCGCTGCCCGTGTATCCCGACGCTCATTACGGAATTCATTTTCCAATGCATTCACACGCTGGTCTGTATACTGGCGTGATTGACTGAGCGATTCAGTCACTTGGGTATCAGTATAACCATTCGCTTTATTTAAGGTTTGCAGTTCAGATTCCCGCATTTGCCCAAGGTTTACCGCATCGGTATCTTGTGTTCCCGCTGCAACATTTACAATTTGCCGCTGCTGCGTATCAGAACCGACAGAGACCGTATTGTCACGCAGCGCTGTAGAGCCATGACCTAAAGCCACAGCATTATTTGCCGATGCATTTATTGCATTGCCCAATACAGCGGTATTTTGCCCACTCACTGAATTATCATTTCCGATGGCCAAACTGCCTTCACCTGCAACCATATTGCTGCTTCCGAGTGCGATAGACTGTTCTCCAGACACCTGATTCGCCGTCCCCAAGGCAATAGACTGATCCCCTGATGCTTCAGATGAACTGCCTATGGCTACAGCATCTATGCCTGTTGCCAAAGGCAATACCGCCTGTGGATTTGGGTTTGTTCCAATGGATACAGCCGCTGTGCCACCGCTGGCCAGTGACGTCAGCCACTGCTGCTCTGTCCCGTTAAAACCATTCTGTACAGCAAGATCAAATGCGCTGAATCCTTGGTCACCTTTAAGGCCTTGCAAGCCTCGATCACCTTTATCGCCCTTATCGCCTTTTAGGCCCTGCAAGCCTTGATTACCTTTGTCGCCCTTATCGCCTTTTAGGCCCTGCAAGCCTTGATCACCTTTGTCGCCCTTATCGCCTTTGAGGCCCTGCAAACCTTGATCCCCTTTGTCGCCTTTGACGCCCTGAGACCCCTGCAGTGATGTCAGCCAATCGGCTTCTGTTCCTGCATATCCATGATTGACCGCAATATCATAAGCGCTCGCACCATTGCCTGTGCCTGTAACGCTATTTAAACCCGGTATCCCCTGATCACCTTTATCTCCCTTATCACCTTTTAAGCCTTGCAAACCTTGGTCACCTTTATCCCCCTTGTCACCTTTTAAGCCCTGTAATCCTTGATCTCCTTTGTCTCCCTTATCACCTTTTAAACCCTGTGCCCCTGTATCACCCTTTAATGAAGCTAGCCATGCAGTTTCACTGCCACTAAAGCCGTTTGCTACAGCAATTTCATACGCGCTTTTTCCATTTGCGCCTGTCCCTGTACCGCCTGTCACCAAACTGCTGACTTGTGTTTGCAAATTTGTGAGCTTGCTATTCACTGCAGTAAAAGCACTACCTGCATCTCGATACGTTCTTCCTTGAATAATATAGCTTGGCGCTGTCCAAACCCCGCCCGTATAGTTTGCGCCGGCACCCAATGCAGTTACCATTGGATGTAATTGAGATAAATTGACAGCATCTGTATCTTTTATGGCTTTAGCAAGGTTAGTTAAGCGTTTTTCCATCGTCCACTGGCCTGTGGATACGGTATTTTCTTCATCAGCAATTGAGCTCGTGCCAATTGCCGTTGCGCCTTGCGCCGTTGCACTCGCGCCTGAACCAAAAGCGCTACTCCATTTTGCACTTGCTCTCGAAGCATGCCCCATTGCGGTACTATACTCACCGCTTGCTTGGTTCATGTAGCCGACTGCCGTTGCACCTACTTCAGTGGCCCGATTTCCATAGCCCATGGCAACTGAACTGGTTGCATCAGCATAATTTCGATTGCCGACTGCAGTGGCATAATCAGCAGATGCGGTATTTTTTAAACCCACAGCATTGCTATCTAAACCTTTTGCAGTATTTTGCACACCAACAGCTGTACTGTTTTCCTTAATTGCAAAGTTGAATGTTCCCAAGGCAGTACTGTAATCACCTGCAGCGATGTTGCCATAACGGACATTGTCTAAAAATTGCTGACGTTCCTCGGCTGTGACCGCTGCGCCATTGATATGGGTAATATAATTGAGGCCGCTTAAGCCTGCGCCTGCAGAAACAGTCACTTCAATTCCATTGACACTGACCAGCTTGCCTGCGCTGTCTTTCAAATCATATTGACGCGCCCTACTGCTTACACTGCTGATCGTTGAATCATTTTTCAATCCGCTACCAATCGCCGCTGAAGACAGCCCAATCGAAGTATTTCGATTTCCTATTGCACTGCCTGAATTTCCCAAACTAATATTTGTAAAGCCAATTGCGCTATTATCAAACCCAGAAGCAATGTTTAAAGCACCTAATGCGCTGCTGTTTGTACCAAACGCTCTATTCAAATAGCCCACAGAACTAGAGCTAAGCGCTGATGCAGTATTATATGCACCCACTGCACTGCTCAAACGCCCTGATGCGGTATTGGAATTACCAAAGGCATTACTCTGTATGCCTGAAGCAGTATTTTCTGCTCCAAATGCCATAGCATATTGATTGGAAGCCGTATTTTTATAACCAATTGCAGTGGCTGTCATGGCATTTTGTCCAACTATGTTTTTATAACCTATAGCGCTAGCATATTCAGATTGTGCTTGGTTGCCATAACCAATCACACTTACTTCAGTCGACTATGCAAGGTTCTTATGCCCCAATGCAACACTGTCTGTTCCTGGTGCACCATTGTTACTGCCACAAGCGATTGCACCTGAACCAACCGCACTTGACGTAGAACTTGTACCAGATTGATACGCACAAATTTCGCCAGCATCACTTTGCGTAACAGCTAGACCGCAGATAACTGCAGCCAACATTTGTACACATCTATATCCAGTATTTTTCTCACTGGTCGCTGTATGACTTTTAGCAGCTTCTCCTGTAACTACAAGCTGGCCTTTTCTATTGCGTACGACTTTATATATATGATTCATGTTGTGCCCCAAATCTGCTTAGCATCGTCTTGATGCTTTCTGTTTTTCCTAGTGCTAAAGCAAAAAATTTACAAACTGCATTTCTTGCGTATGAAAAACTGAATAAAGCCATAACAAGTGGCTCAAGCATGACCCCTGACTGGGGGGCTAAAGTTTATTTTTTTTATCCTGAAATTTAACCCACACATTTTCGGATGTTTTTTAATCAAAAAAATCTAGGTAAAATAAGTGTATTCATTATTATTTATGGCGATTTATGGCAACTTTGCGTAAATTGGATAGCAATAAAAAAAGTACATTAAATCGGATTCGTTACTTGTGTTGCTCAGGCCATTCTGCAATTACTTTAGCGCCTTTATTTTTTAAATATTTAAATCAGCTTATTCCGCATGATTTACATGCTTTTGCACTTACATCAGCATCAGCTGTGCCTTATATGTATTATCACTCTTGACTAGATCAACGTTTCATTGATTTATTACAACATGAGGTCGAAATATTTTTATACCCAAAAACTGAAGGCCATATGCGGTGGCTAGATACACCCACCTTACCAAAATCTGGGAATCTACTTCGCCCTGACGAACATTATTTTCAAAGCAACAATTATCAGATTATGGTCCGCGGTAGCGGTGTACACCATACGCTAGATTTACGCTTAGAACAGTCCAATAAACCAAGTGGTGGTGTTTCACTGTTCCGTGGTGTAGGTTCAAGCTTTTCCGAACAAGATAGCTATTTTCTA
This sequence comes from Acinetobacter sp. WCHAc060006, assembly GCF_004209135.1. Lineage (NCBI taxonomy): Bacteria > Pseudomonadati > Pseudomonadota > Gammaproteobacteria > Moraxellales > Moraxellaceae > Acinetobacter > Acinetobacter sp. WCHAc060006. Next base: position 80,201 of record NZ_SGSS01000014.1, read on the forward strand.
TCTCAGGTTGGCCAATATATTGAATACGCCTTGCAACATCAAACAACTTTACGCAAGGAGTTTAACTTTGATGTTGAGCAAGCAATGCTCATTCTTGATCCAAACAGTGAAGTCATCATGATGACAGACTCAGTGAAGGATCTACTCAACTTACTTGCAATCCACTATGATTTTTGGGAGCCCAACAAAGCCTTACCCAAAATCTGTTATCAAGTGATCAATGAACTCAAATATGGTGTACAACTCCCTCAAACGCGGATAGATATCCCAAATGGCATTTTAAATACTCGCGCTGAGTGGATGTTTTCACCTCTACAGCAAGACCGATGTATCGCGCTACATTTGAAGCATGAATTACCCCGTAGCTTATTCATCTGGACAAAATTAGAAAATGCTGATCTCTCACCACAACAGTGTCAAGTTGCCTATCTCTTAGTCACAGGTAATTCCAAGCAAGACATTATGCATAAGCTTGAAATCAGTCCAGCCGTTTTAAAAGACTGTATCAAAGCCATTTACTTGACCTTCCATGTACATTCTTTGGCTGAACTAATTGACTATGCCAGTCGCTGGAGCCTCAAGTACTAACAGTAAAGGAAAGCAACTAAAACTGACCAGCATAAAAAAAGCAGCATAAATGCTGCTTTTTTATATGATCTTAAATTTAAATCAAAATATCGCGTTTGCCATTTGCACCCATGGCGCCGACAATCCCGTTTTCTTCCATCTGGTCGATAATACGGGCTGCACGGTTATAGCCAAGGCTAAATTTACGCTGCAAAGATGAGGTTGATGCTTTACGCGTTTCGAGTACGAAAGACACACACTGATCATACAGCGCATCACGGTCGGAACCGCCATCACCATCTTCAAAACCACGAGAGGTCGGCTCTTCATCATACGGTGTTAAAATTTCATCCACATAATTAGGCTCACCGCGCTCACGCCAAGCATCACAAATACGGTTCACTTCATCATCGCTAATAAAAGCGCCATGCACACGTTCTGGCTCAATTTTACCTGGGCCAAGGAACAACATATCGCCATGACCCAATAGGTCTTCAGCACCGCCTGCATCTAAAATTGTACGCGAATCAAGTTTACTGTTCACACGCAAGGCTGCACGGGTTGGAATATTGGCTTTAATCAAACCTGTCACAACATCCACAGTTGGACGCTGTGTTGCAAGTAATAAGTGAATACCCGCTGCACGTGACTTTTGCGCTAAACGTGTAATCATTTCTTCAGCTTTTTTACCAACCTGCATGATCATGTCAGCAAATTCATCCGCCACAATCACAATCAATGGCATTTCTTGTAAGCGAGGTGCACGCTCGCCCGCCACTGACTCACTGGCTTTCCAAGTCGGGTCAAATAGATCTTCGCCATTTGCCAATGCCTCTTGCACCTTACGGTTATAGTCCATAACTTTACGAACTTTCATCATAGACATCAGTTTATAACGGCGTTCCATTTCATTTACACACCAGTTTAATGCGCTGACTGCATCTTTCATGTCAGTCACGACTGGCGTAAGCAAGTGAGGAATATCGTTATAGTTGGCAAGTTCAAGCTGTTTCGGGTCAATCATGATTAGACGCAGCTGCTCAGGCGTATATTTCAACAGCATCGAAAGCAGCATTGAGTTTACAGCGACTGACTTACCAGAACCTGTCGTACCTGCAACCAGCATATGAGGTGCTTTAGCCAAATCGGCCAATACAGGATTACCCGAAATATCTTTACCCATCGCCATACTGAGCAATGCATTTGGATCACGGTAAGCTGGCGTTTCTAACAATTCAATTAAACGCACCATTTCACGTGAGCTGTTTGGCACCTCAATACCAATATAAGGCTTGCCCGGAATAACTTCGACTACACGCACCGATGCCATAGACATCGAACGCGCTAAGTCACGCGAAATATTGGTCACTTTCGATGCTTTTACACCCGGCGCCAAATCCAGTTCAAAGCGAGTTACAACTGGCCCTGGTTGTGCCTCCATCACTTTCGCTTTGACGTTAAATTCCTGCAGTTTAATTTCCAGCAGTTCAGAAAGGCGGGCTAACTGTTCTTCTGTAAAATTCACCTTTTTATTCGGATCAACATCATCCAGCAAATCTAGACCCGGCAATGGCGGTAAATCTAAACGCTTTTTCGCAACCTGCATGGCGCGAGACAGCGGACGACCTGCCGAATCTGTTAATGGCGCATCAAAATCAAAGTCTTCTTCTTCAAACTCTGGTTCAGCTTCAGCTGGACGGCCTGCAGTATCCTGCCAAACTTCACGGAAAGCATCTTTATTCGAGCTAATCAGCGCTTTTTCTTCTTCAGATACTAATGGCTTAGGTGCTTCAAAACTGGTTTGAATATTGGCATTTACCAATGAAGATGATTGCGCATAACTGCTAGTGGTTCTTGGTGCTGGCGTGTCATTTAAATCATCAACCAGTAAATCATCAAGATCATCAAATTCTGTGTCTAAATTTGCTGCTTTAGATCCCGTTGTTATTATAGGTGTAGCTGCAAATGTTGCCACTGTTGCCGCTGTTGCCGCTGTTGCCGCTGTTGCCGCTGTTGCCGCTGTTGCCGCTGTTGCCGCTGTTGCCGCTGTTGCCGCTGTTGCCGCTGTTGCCGCTGTTGCCGCTAGCGTCATAGCATCATCTACAATATGCAAACTTGGCTTATCATGTGGCTGTGGTGCAAACTGCGTTTCTACACTTGGCACAGTCGACGTAGTCGTTTCAGCACGATCATCCGTCAGTGATGTGCTATTAAACGGGATATGTACATCTGTCGCCGTTTTTGCATTTGGCACTGCAGCCAACAACTCATCAAAGATTTCATCATCATCCCAATCTACAGATGATTTTGATGCCGAGGATGTTGGCTGTGTAGAGATGTCTACTGTAGATGCGTCGTGTGCATGCACTACATGCTGGAAATTAGTGGCCGCTGTTTTAGGTTGCTGCTCTTCTTCAGCTGCTTTTAATAAGGCATCAATATCTTGTTTATGGCGTTGATCTTCATCTGAATTTAATGCACGCCACACTTCACCTGTCGCGACAACACGCTCAGGATCATCCATTAAGCGATGGGCTTTTTCCAAAGTTTGTTCAAACTCTGCATCTAATTCTGGCGTAGTTAAATCAGCTTCAACTTGGGGCTGCCGTTGCTCTGCTTCCCATTCTTTATCTGCAATATCGCTAAACAAACGCTCTGCTGCACTATCACGCACAGCAGGATCAATACTCGATTGCTGTTGATGCTCCACAGCCAATGCCGTTGCAGAAGCTGATGTTCCCATTTTCGCAACAACAGGTGTCGCTTCTTTTTTAGCGGGTGGTGCAGTTAAGTCGTATGCAGACTCACTTTCAGGCACATTGCGATAAAATAGATCTTGTAAATACGCAGGTGCCGCTTTTAAGGTGACCCAAGTTTTGTTCCACTTTACCCCAAAGGCTAAAGTAAACAGGAGCACCCAAAACACAATCAGGAAGAAAGCCGCGCCATAAATGGTCAGTAAATTAGATAAACTTTGGCCTAATTCATAACCAATAATACCGCCAGATGCATTATCTAAAGTATCTGCAGGAACTTGCCAGAACAAAAACAATAAACTCGCAGTCGCCAACAAAATAAAAAACTGTGCAGCAACACGAAAAGGACGGTTTAAAAAGCTATGTGGCCACCAAACTTGTACTGCTTCTGCAAACAAATATACAGGTATCAGTAGACTGGCCCAGCCAAGAAAACCAAATAAAAGATCAGCAATCCATGCACCAGCAACGCCACTGGCATTTGATACTTGCATAGTATCACTAGAAATGTGCATCCAGCCTGGATCAAATGGTGTATAAGTGACTGTTGCAAGGAACAGATAAATCCCAAATGAGACCAAGAATAATGTCATTATTAAGCGCTGTGCATAGGCACCCGACACCGCTGTCATATACTGTCCTGTAACCAATTTTTCAAATGTTTTTGTTTGCTGGCTGGCTTGAATCTAAGCTGCGCAATAAGCCTCATATTATGCACTTCTTCATCAAAAAAAGATGCATGATTATTTAGCTAAGTTGTTAACTCTATTCTATATAGCCCAAATCGATTTCAATGATCAATAATATCGACTTTAATCTCACACAATCAGCACCGACTTTCACGTATAATTCCACAAATTTCCCTATAAAAAAAGGATGTCGCGAATGAGCGCTCGTCACTCTCGTTTAATTATTTTAGGTTCTGGCCCTGCTGGTTATAGCGCGGCTGTGTACGCAGCACGTGCCAACTTAAAACCAACACTCATTGCCGGTTTGCAACTCGGTGGACAGTTAACAACAACAACTGAAGTAGACAACTGGCCAGGCGATGCACACGGTTTAACAGGCCCTGCCCTCATGGAACGTATGCAAGAGCATGCTGAGCGCTTTGGTACAGAAATTATTTATGACCACATCAACGAAGTTGATTTAAGTCAACGCCCATTTGTACTTAAAGGCGATATGGATGAATTTACATGTGATGCCTTAATTATTGCAACAGGTGCGACAGCACAATACCTCGGTTTAGAATCTGAAGCTGCCTACATGGGCCAAGGTGTGAGTGCATGTGCAACATGTGATGGCTTCTTCTATAAAAACCAAAAGGTGATGGTTGTAGGCGGTGGTAATACTGCAGTTGAAGAAGCACTTTATCTTTCAAACATTGCTTCACACGTGACTTTAGTACACCGTCGTGACTCGCTACGTTCTGAAAAAATCCTTCAAGATCATTTATTTGAAAAAGTAAAAGAAGGCAAAATCAGCATCATTTGGAATCATCAAGTCGATGAAGTATTGGGCGATGCGCAATCTGGCGTAACTTCAGTACGCTTAAAATCAACTCAAGATGATTCAACACAAAATGTTGATGTGACAGGCATGTTCGTTGCGATTGGCCACAAGCCAAACAGCGGTATGTTTGAAGGTCAATTGACGCTACGTGATGGCTATGTACAAGTACAAAGCGGTACTGCAGGTAACGCGACGCAAACTTCAGTAGCTGGCGTATTTGCTGCAGGTGATATTGCAGACAGCATTTACCGTCAAGCGATTACTTCTGCGGGTTCAGGCTGTATGGCTGCCCTTGATGCAGAAAAATATCTTGATGCGCTTTAATTCCTAAGCGCTATAGATAAAAAAAACCGCCGTCATGGCGGTTTTTTACTTTAAGCCTGTTTAACTCGCCCTATAAACAAACAAAAAATAACGAGCCATTTCATAAAGACAAAATATAACAAAACATCCCCGATTGGGCAGTGATCAAATATTGGTTATGATAAACAGAATCAATCTAGGTCAAAATCTCTTATGCAATGCCTGCCAGCTTCTAAATTTACCTTTCCAGACCCAGTCGAAGTTGACCCAGAAGGACAAGGATTGATTTGCAGTGGCGCAGACCTCTCCCCTTCCACAATATTTGAAGCCTACACACATGGATTATTTCCATGGTTTTCTGAAGGTGAGCCAATTTATTGGTGGTGTCCTGAACCGCGCTGTATTATCCGCCCACAAGATTATCGTCCAAGCAAAACCTTACTACGTAGCATGAAGAAAATGAATTACCGCATTACGGTCAATCATGCTTTTGAAAAAGTGATCCGCTCCTGCTCACTTCCACGCAGTTATGCCAATGAGACTTGGATTTCTGAAGATATTATTCAAGGTTATTGCGCCATGTTTGATGCAGGCTATGCTTATAGCATTGAAGTTTGGGAACAAGATCTACTTGTCGGAGGCTTATATGGTATTAGTATTGGGCAAGGTTGTTTTGGTGAATCCATGTTTAGCACCCGCACCGATGTGTCTAAAATGGCTTTTTACAGTTTAATGCTGATTGGACAAGTAAATCAGCTTGAATGGATAGACTGCCAATTAGAAAATGATCATTTAATCAGCTTAGGTGCTTGTACAGTTTCTCGCCAAATATACTTAAATTCGTTACAAGATGTGATAAAACGCCCTGCAATTGATTGGAAAAAATATCAAGACAGTGTATTTTCAAGTAAAACAATAGCGCAAAATTCCGCATTAGTTCCCGATTGAGTCGAATCATACAAAAATAGAGGGATATTGCATGAACTCATATCAACCAAAATCCCTGCTTAACGAGTTGCAGTATTATATTACGCCACCACATGACTGTAGCTACTTAGACAATAAATCTGCACGTATGGTGTTTTTAGATCCAGTGCATCGTATTGACGTCGTTACGCTGTCTGAACTTTCCCGTATGGGTTTTCGTCGTAGTGGTGATTTTGTTTATAGACCAGAATGTCATCTCTGTCGCCAATGCTTATCATCTCGTGTTCCCATCCATGAATTTGCAATGAACAGCAAACAAAAGAAAGCTTGGAAACGCAATCAGGATTTAAGCCTTAAAATTACACAACCCAAAGATGCAAGCGATGTACATTATGCGTTGTATGAGCGTTACATTACGGAGCGACATGCTGATGGCGACATGTTTCCACCAAGTCGTGATCAATTTGAAAAATTCTTAATTCATAGCTGTACGGACAGTTTCTTTTTAGAATTATGGCTAGATGATCGTCTCATTAGCGTATCAACCTGCGATCCGCTCGATGACGGCTTATCTGCGGTCTATACTTTTTTTGACCCAGATGAACATAAACGCTCTTTAGGCGTGTTCGCGGTATTAAAGCAAATCGAATATGCCAAAGCGCTCGGTTTACAATATATATACTTAGGCTATTGGGTTCCTCATTCCAATAAAATGAATTACAAGTCGGATTACATTCCTCTGGAATTGCTACTTGATGGGCAATGGCGTCGTTTAAATCACACCTTAAGTGCCGAAGAAATTCAACATTTAGGAGACTCTTTAATGACGACCCTCCCTTCAGGTTGGAATAATTCCATTATTAAATAACAACCGCATTGTCCAATACAACGCGGTTGTGTTTCTTATTTAAATAGCTGTGAAAAATCATCACTACATGTACGCACCATAATAATGGCGTGCTCACGCGTACCATCTGGCTTCGGATAATAGTTTTTTCTTAAATCAATTTGATGAAAATCAGATTTCTCATATAAACGAATCGCAGCGGTATTTGATTCACGTACTTCAAGAAAAATCTGCACAGGATTATTTTTCAGCATCGCAATAGATTCTTCTAGTAAACGATATCCTAAACCTTGGCCTTGTTGACTCGGATGAATCGCCATGAGCAACAAGTTCGCTTCATCTAAAACGGGCTGTAAAATACAGAAACCCACAACTTGCCCACGTACTTCAATGACTGTACTTTGATAGCCAGTCACCGCCTCATCAAACTGCTTAGATGTCCACGGATGGCTTTGGACTAATTTTTCAATTTCTACGACAGATGCTACATCGGCCGTATTCATCAAACGAATCATCTTCGTTATCTTTTATCGCGAATAGGAATAGCGAATTATAAAAAAATTGACAAAAAAATCGAGTAAAAAAAAGAGCGATTTTCATCGCTCTACAAGATTCAAAAAACTACAGCATTCACTTAAAAACCTAATTTCTCTTTCCATTTTGCCAACAGACTGTGTGTATCTAAGTCATTTGGGTGAAAACCAGGTTTGAAATATAACAACATTTCTTTACCCATCCCAGTAATTACGCCTTTAGATGGACTATATGCATATTCATAAATTGTGCCTAAAGATTCGCGGTTGAGTTGCTGATCTTCTTTTAATAATCGAAATAAGAAGTAGCTTTGTACACAAAATAACGTCACCATAGTTGCAACTAAACTTGTCGTACGTACCGTATAAGCTTTTACGCCTTTACCAAATACACCTTCATATACATCATAAGCGACAGCTTTATGTTCATTTTCTTCAATTGCATGCCATAACCACATGGTTTTCATGGTTTCATCAGTCATCAGCTCTTGAATATGCGGATTCACCAATAATTGAGTTGCGATCGTTGCAGTAAAGTGTTCAAGCGCTGTGGTAATGGTTAAGTCCACCATTTGCTTATTAAAGCCAAACGGCTTACCAATCATTGCTAAAAACTTGCTCGAATTTTTTAATACTTTTCCAGTATAACCATCCAAAGTATCAACATCATGGCCAAATTTTTGTGCAGATGCATTAAAGCCTACATGCTCTTGTGTATGCATAGCTTCTTGACCAATAAATGCAGAAATTTCTTTTTGTAACTCTGCATTGTCTTTAATGCCAGGATGCTGACGAACAGCACGAACGCTGTCAATAAAGAACTTTTCACCTGCTGGGAATAGTGCAGATAATGCAGTCATAAAATGTGTGAGACCTGCAGAACCATTCATCCAATACTCTGGAACTGAATCAAAATCAAAGTTCATTCGACGAACTGGGAAACTTGCGCCTGCACGGTTGGTAATATTTACTTTAGCGTTCATAACTAACTCCTGCCAATCAGCTGATTCAGCTGATTCATCCTTATATTTATATTTTCATAACTTAATATTAAAGATTTGCAATTTTTCGATAATCGCAGTTAAGGTCAAGAGATATCAGTTAAGGACAGCTTTCAAAATTATTGTCTGACAATTTATCTTTCGTTTTGATTTGATAGTTTTTTTAGAATCATTAGCCATAAAAAAAGCGCCTCAAAGAGGCGCTTTTTTTACACAATCAGCGATTATGCAGTTACTTTAGCAACTACACCAGCACCAACTGTACGACCGCCTTCACGGATCGCAAAACGTAGACCTGGGTCCATTGCGATTGGGTGGATAAGCTCTACTGACATTTCAACGTTGTCACCAGGCATTACCATTTCCACGCCTTCTTTAAGCGCGATCGCACCAGTTACGTCCGTAGTACGGAAGTAGAACTGTGGACGGTAACCGTTA